>JAMCRB010000033.1 GCA_023380435.1 Candidatus Parvarchaeota archaeon
TTGCATATGTTGAAAGAAACCATAAAAACCTACGATAAGATAGCTGAGAAATACGCCAGAAAGCACTGGCGCACCGTTCTGCTTTCGAGTGAAAAGAATGAATTCGCCGAAAGATGCGGAGGAAACGAAGTCCTCGATGCCGGCTGCGGCCCGGGGATTTATACCAGTTTTCTGTTAAAAAAAGGCTTCAATGTCACAAGCATAGACCTTTCGAAGGGCATGCTTAAAGAGGCAAAGAAAAGGGTTCCAAAAGGCAAGTTTTATCGGATGAGCGTGACGAAACTCGCATTTCCGGCAGGGCGATTTGACGGTGTATTCTGCAGTGCAGTTCTGCTGCATTTAAACGACATGGAGGCCAAAAGTGCGATAAAAGAGTTTTATAGAGTTCTCCGGTCAGGCGGCCTCCTTTTTATCAGCACCAAGGTGGGCCGCAAAGAGACTGTGAAGGTTTATCCCGACGGTACGAAGCGGTTCATTCATTTTTACACAGCTAAATTCCTCAAAGATTCTCTCGAAAAAGCCGGTTTTAAGATAGAAGACTTCCATAAGAACATGAAGGATCCTGACAGGGACACTTGGCTGTGCATATTCGCAAAAAAACTTCCTCTCTAAAAGAAAACAACAAGGCCGATGATTAAAGTGATTAGCAGGAAAAGCCCTGATATCTTCATGAATTCTTTTATTCCGCCGGCTGGCAGCCTTCTCAGTGCTATCCAATTCGCCAAAGAAGCGATTATAGTTCCATTTCCACCGATGTTAACGCCCCAAAACAGCGGTATAAAAGAAGATTTCCCTGTCAAGAGCACGGTCGCGGGTACATTGCTTATGATCTGGGAAAGCAGTGCAGGCAGAACAAACGCCGGCAGAATGCCCACCAAGCTTATCGACACCATCGATCTGATGGAATTCATTACCAGGAATATCAGCGCAAACGTAAGTATCAGAAGAAAGTCAATCCTAAACAGCGCATTGCGGGCCGTATAATTATCCGGCTTCATCAAAATCAACGCAAAAACGGAGGCTATCGAAATGCCCAAAAAGAAGTACCCGCTCAGATCCAGCAGGAAACCGGACACGCTAAGCACAAAAAGGGCAAATGAAGCATAGAACAGGCCGGGTTTGTACCTGATATTGCCTTTCCAACTGCGTATTTTTGAGTTTTTGGTGAATACAAGTGCAAAAACCAGCAAAATCCCTATCAGGATGGCAAAAAGTGGCAGGCTGGCGGAGAAAAATGCCTGCAGGCTCAGATGGTAAGCCCTGAATAGTATTATGTTCTGGGGATTGCCAAACGGCGTAAGGGCCGAGCCAACGTTTGCGCCTATGGCCTCAAGGACTACAGTCCGTGATATCGATTTACCTGTCATTCTGCCGATGCTTATCGTTAGCGGCACTAAAATAATCAGTGATGCGTCGTTTGTTATGAACATCGACATGAAGACTGTTAGGATTACCGCGACAACAGAGACGCTTTTCAGGTTCCTGAAGCGCTTTAGGATGTGGCCTGCGATATAGTCTGTCCCGCCGGAAACGAATATCCCAGTATTGGAGATTATAAGCGCGGCAAGTATGAGGACAGTTTTTGTGTCTATAAAATCCGGATTGAGAAAAGAAGGGTTGTAGATTATCAGCGCAATGTAAGCCAGCAAAAACGCAAGAAAAAACCATTCCTTTGCCAATGCTTCCTTTATGTTCATACGATTATTAGGAGTCTATGGGTAAATAACATTATTCTACTCTGCTGTTTTAATGTTTGATAAAGCTTATAACAAGCCAGTGACTAGGTTCTAATAATATATGGCCAAGGATAAAAAGAAAATAAAGTCTTTTTTTGAGCCTTTACTCGATTTAATGCACGATCAGTACATAAAATACGTCCCATCCTACGGGAATAGCTTCTTCTTCACAATAGGGATATACCTGCTGGAACTGTTTGTTATACTCGCTATAACTGGCATGGTAATGCTGATTTTTGGGCCATACTGGTGGGATACAAACCCGGTCGGGACGCTTTTCAGGAGCATCCACCTGTGGGCGGCCGAAGCGTTCGTCACTCTCATGTTTGTGCATGTTCTAGTGAATCTCTCCACCTCCGCTTTCAAAAAGAAGAAGCTCGTTTGGATGATTGGAAGCGTGTTGCTGGCTTTGGTCCTGCTCGAATTTGCATTCGGGGTCGGTGTCCAGGGCGGTCTGCTTTCGCAGTGGAATGACAAGGCAGGCGCGGACCTATGGAATGGCCTTGGGCTTGGATTCTGGGTGAACCCGCTCAACCAAGGCGCAGTTATAGGGTGGCATGTGGCGATTATACCGATTCTGCTCGGCCTTTTGATATTTTTGCATTATTCCCTCGTGAGAAAAGCCGGCTTAAGCAAGCCCTACCGCAAGGATATACCCTACAAGATGGTCAAGGCCGATCACGCAAAAATGTACAGGAGAATGATCTATATTTTTGTTATAATCATGGCATTTTCATTTATATTCAGCTCTCCCTACTTGGCACCGCTCACTATAGCCCAGGCGGCCAATTCCAACCCATCAAACATAGGCGCCACGCTTCTTCAGGAATTTAACTATTCCTCCGGTACTGCTACCTATATTGACACCATAGATCCTTATACATTCAGCACCAGGACAGTCTACTTTACAGTCCCGTACTCGGATTACATAGCATTCTCTAACAAAACGAACCAGCTTTCCGTATTCTACTCTGAAAACAGCTCCCTGCAGAAGCAGGATTTTATTTCGGCTTATTCATACTTCAGCAGCAATGGGTCTGTTTCCGGTGCAGTATCATCAACCAATCCCCTTTTATCTGCCACAGGCGAGCTTGTACAGATGGCCCAGTCCGGGGAGTACCAATTCGTCATTCAAAATGAAAGTGCCAGCGGACTCGACGAGACCTATGTCTTGAGATTCTTGTATGACAGCGGAGCACTTAGCAAGGTCGCATCGCAGTATGGCTTGAGGACATCACAGTTCGGCATGCTGAAGGTCGGCGCGCCGCCATGGTCCATAGAATATTGGCTCATACCTTACAATATACTTGAGATAGAAACTGCGAATATATCGTGGTGGGGCGACTTAGAAAACGGGCTGGTGGCGATGGCAGCGTTTTTGGTTCTTATATTCTTCCCATTTATCCCGGGCTTGAACAAGCTGCCCGACAAGCTGAAGATGTACAAGCTTTTCTGGAATAAGTACACGAACCCGGAAATGCGCAAAAAGGGCAAGCGCTAGGCCTTTGGGCTTCAAGCTGCCTGCTGATAGCGACACAGGCCAGGAAATTGTGGGCAAAGCAGAAGGAAAGGTGTGAATCGACTATAGTTTATTCATGTGTATTGCTAGAGTAATCTATACATTTCCTTATTTTGCTGTTCAAATCGTTTGTAGTGTATGTTTGTGTATTATAGTACTTTTTAAGCAGGTTCTTTGCTTCATTTTCCAGCTTTGAAAGACTGAAGTCTGTGTATAGCGTGTATATGTACGAATTAACAAAATACTCTTCTCCATGCGTATAGCTCTGGGGATGGTGCGCTTTTCCGAATTTGTGTGTCAATTCATGAAGCACGACTTCGTTTATCTTATCAGCCGTATAACCCAAAAGCTGCCCGTCTTCCCATCCTTTAAATTCTTCTTTTCTTGGAGTATCTACGTTTGAATCATTTTCGATAAACTCAGATAGCCCCTTACTTTCCCTTTTTATTCTTCGGTAGCATGAGTCCGCGATGTTTTTAAGAAATATGTCTATTCTACCATATTTTGGGGTGTAGCAGCCGAGCAGATATTTGTTGAGCGATCCCGGGTCTGAAATCAAGAATTCGATATCAGATGTTTCCACTTTCTTATCCGCACAGACTTTTTTTAACCAGCCCATACTGCCTCAATAATTACTATATATCAATGATTACAAAGAGTATAAATAATTTTATAACGCGCTCCGGCATGATGAAGTCCGCAGAAATGAATGGCTAACGCGAAGCCGTATGTGTATATAAGGATTCCCGGCCAAAAAGGACCAGTCTGGCGTATACAATCATAAATATTGTGCCCAGTAAAAAACCTACCTCGTGTACAGTATAATCTACATGTGGGGCTATAGAAAATAGTG
>JAMCRB010000034.1 GCA_023380435.1 Candidatus Parvarchaeota archaeon
GCTTAAAAGGCCGTCGAAGGGAGTATAAAAAAGTTAAATATTAGCCTAAACATAATAAACCTGTGGAATTGACGGTAAAGGACAGTAAGGTCATCGAAAGGATACTGGATGAATCGCTTAAGAAATTCATAAGGCCTGAAGACGTAGACGCAATGTTCATGATGATGAACTTGAGCGAAGATAGGACAAGTTCTATGCTGCACTCTCTTAATGCGACACTGGTAAAGTCGAACTATGCGCTTAAACTTAAGGACATACTGGAAAGGATAGGCGATGGACTGGCAGCAAGAGTCGAGCTCAGCGCGCCTGAAGGAAACCTCGAGGTAAAAAGAGGGGAAGAGCTGCAGCTTGAGTTATCGGTAACAAACAAATTTGATGTTCCGCTGATTTTTGATATAACTGTCGAGGACAGGGACAACTTCCTTCCTGTGATATACAACAAAATCGAGGACGGATATTTTAATTCCGTTTCCACCGAGTCTATAATAGACACGGAAGAATCAAAGAAATTCAGGTTTAAGATATCGGCTCCTGAGACTGGGCCGGCATCGACTCTACTCTTTATAGTGATCAGGTCAAAAGAAATAGAGGGGCTTAACAAAATAAACAAAATCAGACTGTCTTTCGTCAGATAAAGTAAACTACTTGTTTTTATAGAAGGTTATGCCTTCGTATATCTCTTTGAAGTGCGGATGCTCCAAGGCCAATATTGTGCCGTCTTTAGCCGAGTATATATGCCAGCAGTTGACGACGCCATCGGAACTTACGCGTGCTTCCGGCAGGATATATTCCCTGCTCGGGTCCAGGTCATGCTTTGATTTGGCGGTTATATGGGTCGCCAATGGCATCTCGATGGCGCCGAGCTCCTTTTTTTCTTCCTCAATCTTGGAAAAGACTTTTGATATCAGGTCAACAAGGCCTATCGTCACGTTTTTTTCCTCATTATGAAACGATTTCTTCGAGAGCTCGTCAGAATCGTCGCCATCCGACAAAGTCGATACCCAGGAAGGTATCGTGTTTGTCATAATAGCCATAGAGTTCCACGGCTTGTAAGGGTCAAAATTCGAGTAAGAATGCCTCCTTTTGACAGTTCCGTCCACATTGTCAACTGACTGATAAATTGTTTCGGGCAGGATCCCGTTCTTTACCCTGAATACCTCGAAGTCTACGGATATTTCCGGCCAATCCAGCTCAACCTCGCTGACTTTTTTCGAGTTCTCCAGTGCCTCCTGCAGCGTGTATTTCATTCAGTTATTAGATTAGAAACCTTATTTAAATGTTTAATTTGCGGGTTTTATGTATTTTTCCAGTATTTCGGAGATTTCCGGCCTTATCATCTCCGACGGAGGTTTCCTGCCATCCCGAAGCATCTCTCTGATTTTGGTCATGCTTATGTTTATCCGATCCTCTTCATGGCGGCACGTTTTTTCGGTGGCGATGCCGTTGCACTTTTTACAGTGAAAGGCCTCATTGAACGTCAGTAGCTCTATCCCTATGTCTAACTTTTTAAGCATCTCCTGTGCAGCGTATCTGCCATAGAATTTCCCCACGCCGGCCATGTCTCTGCCGACGATAAAATGTGTGCACCCGTAGTTCTTCCGTATTATGGCCAAAAGCACCGCAGCTTTTGGCCCGGCGTATCGCATAGCTATTGTTAGATTGGAAAGAAAAACTTTATTTGGTGGCAGAAAAAGCTGTACAAAGTGCCTGTATGCTTCGGAAGTTGCTTCCGGCGGGAAGTCATCCGGCTTTACTTCGCCTGTGACCGGATTTATGAATACTCCGTCCATAAGCTCCAACGCACACCTCATTATGTACTCATGCGCCCTGTGGGGAGGATTTCGTGTTTGGAAAGCAGCGATTTTCTCCCATTTGAAACTATCAAATATCTGCCTTGCTTCGGCCGGCGACGTGTCTCCGGTTATTCTTCTGAAAAGCCTTACCTTTCCACTTATAAGAGTGGGGTTTATATTAAGTATGCTAGCCACTCCCGGATGTGCAATGTCAAGAGTGCCATATATGCCCGACGCAAGTTTTTTTAAGTCAAACTTGAATTTTTCATCTATCGACATCGAAGCGAATTTTAAGCCATTGTAGGAGAGCGCAACCTCTTCTCCTTCGGATATTCCCTCTGGCGCTTCTAGAAATATAGGTATAGTCCACGGAAGACCGCTGGGTAATTCGCTTCTGTCAAGTACGCTTTCGATTTCTGCAGAGTTCATAAACCCGCTTATTGGCGAATATGCTCCAAGAGAAATCTTTTCCGCATCAAAAGCGTAATTCTTGCTTATCTCAATAGTTTTTAAGCCGTCCAAGCTGCCTGTGGACTGAACCGCTAGTTTTCCACCGTACGGCTCGGATACCATCTACTCCTTCACGTGTAGGCCGCATTCCTTATCCCCTTCTTCCCACCACCATCTCCCGGATCTTGGATGCATGCCTTCTAAAACCGGTCTCGTGCATGGCTCACAGCCTATGCTTTTGTAGCCTTTTTCATATAACTTATTGTAAGGAAGATTATTCGATTTTGTATACTCTAAAATATTTTCATAACTCCAGTCGGCTATCGGGTTTACCTTCGTTATATTTCCATGAGACTCGTCAATTTCGACCTTTTTAATCTGAGCCCTCGAATCCCACTGATCGCGTCTTAAACCGGTTATCCATCCGCTCAGACCGGCCAATGCTCTTTGTAAAGGCTCTACTTTTCTAACGCCGCAGCACATTTTCCTCAGGTCCTTGCTATTATAAAATAAATTGAAGCCATGTTCCTTTACCATGTTTTCTAATTTTTGCTTATCCGGGAAGTATACATCTATGGATACATTATATCTATCCCTTACTGCATCCATTAACTCATAGGTCTCTTTTGGAAGCCTCCCGGTGTCCAAAGTGAACAGCCTGGGGTTTTTTCTAATCTTTGACGCCAAGTCTAGAACGACGACGTCTTCCATTTGGCCGCTAAATGCTATGGAGATTGAATCGCCAAAATTTGAATAAGCCCAGGAAAGAACTTCCTTTTCCGTCTTAGACTCGAGATCCTGCATCAAAATACTTATCAGATTGACTATAAATATAAAACTTATTTTAAACCTTCAGAATAGCTTTATTGCCTTCTTGTTTTTAGACAGACTGTTATATATCAGAACTGAAGCTATAATCATTGAGAATCCGAAGAACTCTGATATGAAAGAAATGCCGACTATATCAAAAGCGGCGCTTATAAGAAACAGCACTATGCCAACCATAAGTACGGTTATGAATATTTCCCAGCCGTGGTCCTGTGTCATGTGCCAGCTCCGGCTGAGGGCGTCTATCGGGTTCTTCTTATCCAAAACCGCGGAAGCCGGCGACGCGAATAATCTAATTAACAGGTATATCCCTGGTACAATAAATGCGACAAGACCGATTGAAACTATCACAGAATACAGGATTAGAGTCCCTAGAAGACTGAAGAATCTGCTTTTAGACCGCCTCGCCAGCGAGGATATGTTGGCATTTTGAGATGAACCCAGGTGGGAGATTACCATCCCATATACGAAAACGCCTATGAGCGCGATGATTACTTCCAGAACAATTGTATATGCGCTTAAGTAAAAGAGATTTGTCACTGATACAAAAAGACCGGCTGATAGGGACAAAGCAAGGTAGATTACAGTCATTAGGACGGCCAAATAGAACACTGTCTTGTCCTTAAAAAGGATAAGGAAGCTGTTCTTGAATATCCTGTTTTCGTCTAAAGCCATAGAATTTCATGTATTTTATCATTTAAATATTGGTACGCCTATTACTAAGTATTTTTATAGTGAAACCTGCTAATTACTGTATGGAAGACCTGCTCTACCTCATTTACGGAAACCATCCGAAGAGCAAGAAGCTTTACGCCGAGGCGGAACGGATAATAAATCTGATAAAAGAGAAAGGGGAGATAAGCAGAGAGGAATTGTCCGCAACGCTGGGCCTGGACATGAACTCCCAGACCAACAAGAAGCATTTCTACAACCTGATATCCCCTATGTTCGGCGTAATACTGGTCTCTGAGCGCAGGGGCAAGACCGTCTATTACCACCTTTCTTATGACATGTTCAGGGTTTACATAGACGGGATAAGGAGAAAGGCGAAGTATTATCTGCTAAAGAACCCTGACAACGTTAATGACGAAGACTCAAAATGAAATACTACAGCGGCAGCGGAGACAAGGGCAAGACTCTAATCGAAGGGAGGATGGTCCCTAAAAATGACCCTAGAGTAATAGCAATAGGGGAACTGGACGACCTGTCGGCTAAGATGGGGTTCGCTATGTCGCTTATAACCGATGAAAAGGTTTTAGATGACCTTAAATCCATAGAGAAAGACATATATCTTATAAATTCGGAGCTGTCCGGCTATCTAAAAGCGGTAGAGAGCAAGACGTCCTCCGGGGTATCGGATTCCTCTGTAAAAAGACTGGAGGAGTTTACAGACTATTATTCTAAGGGCATAAAAGACATAACAAAATTTGTGTATCCGAATGGGATACCTGCCGCTACCGCATTGAACATATGCCGTACACAGGCGAGGCGCGCTGAAACCGCCCTGATATCAGCGAATTTGGGCAGCCCGGCGATAAAAGCATACATAAACAGGCTTTCTTCCCTGTTTTTTGTTTTATTCAGATGGCTCAACCAAAAATCCGGGTTTAACGAAGAATTATTCTAGAGAACTATCGCTCTCGTTCTTATTCCGAGTTTCTTGCCCATCTTCTGAGCGGCTGATTTTGCAGCTATTAGGTTTGCCTCATCGACATGTATCTCGAATATTCTGCTGCCTGCCATAAGGCGAGCTGCCATCCCAACCGGCTTACCAAAAGATTTCTGCATACCGGATGAGAAACGGTCCGCTCCGGCACCAGTCGCAAGTTTGTGCTCTCTTAATACCTGGTGGGGATAGGCAATGACTATTATGTGAAAATTCTGGTCGGTTATCGTATCGGTAAGGTACTTGTTTGCTATTATCCTTGCGGCTTCTATGGCGTTCTCCCTGAGCTGGCAGGATATCTCTGAGACCAGTATTATCTTCTTGCCGAACTGCTTTGATACGGCGCCGGAATGATACTGGGTTATCTTAGGCTTCTGCGAGACCTTTATGTAACTTAGCCGCTTATACTTCGACTTGCGCGTATAAGGCATCTTAAGTTCTCTGTATGACCTTCCTGGTCGTATCTTTGCCATATTTCAGCTCTTGTCCTTTTTATTTGATAAGTCTATGGTTACTTTTCCGGACAGTCTTATTGGGTCCTTTACATTTGGCAGGTGTATCTCCATATTGTCTAGGTTAAAGGAGAATCTCTTGTTTCTGCCGCCAAGCATGCTGAACAGCATCTGCGGAAACATACCAAAAAGCTTGTTTTCGTCTTTGTTTCTTTTTTCCA
>JAMCRB010000035.1:0-1191 GCA_023380435.1 Candidatus Parvarchaeota archaeon
TTTTAAGCAGCGCCGCAACCCCTCCGAGGTTATAGAGCTGCAGTCCGTCGCTAGACTCCTTCGATACGAACTCTACGTTTATGTTCTTGTCTTTTGCAGCGTAATACAGCTCGTTCTTTATAGTGTCATCTATTCCAGATGATATAAGCAGCGTGTCTACATTGTCATTTTTAAGCTCATTTCTTACCTGGAGCTCACCGTAAGCCGACAGGTTATCGTTTCTGGCTATACTGCCCATCAATTTTTGCACGAGCTTCCTTTCTATCAATATCCTTTCGTTCTCAAGCAGGTCCCCGCTTTTCTCGACAAGCTCCCGCAACCCGCTCTCGTCCGTGTAGCTTGTGCTTTTCATACCTTTGACGCGGTTCTTCAGGTCCGTTACCAGGTACCCGCTCTCTAGGAAGTTGTCCTTTATCGAGCCCGGCCCGCCGAGTATTATGCCGGCGAGGTTTTTGCTGAAAAACAGGTCTTTTGCAGTCTCAGCGACTTCCTTGAAGAAGTCCCTTATCAGCCCTTCTCTTTCCCTGGAGAATCTCATCGCAGACTGCCCGCCTTTGGAAAATTTACCGGGAACCAGCGATTTTATATGCTTGAGCTGGGTTATCCTTGCGCCTTCAAGCAGTCCGAAAGTCGCTTCCCTGACATCCATCACTATCAGCCCGTATGTATTTCCCTGCTGGAAAGTGGACTTCAGCGGGTCTGTTATGAACCTCTGATCGCACCTGTAAAGTCTTATGTCCAATTTTATCGGCGGCTGTACGTCCCATATCTTTATGTCCGGCTCGCCTTCTTTGTCGGAAACATTACCGCAGAAAATTACCAGCCCGTTTGGAGGAACAGATTTTATAAGCTTGAGTTCATTGATTATTTTTTCAAGTGCCTCAATCACGTTTTTTCTGTTGTTCCTGTCCTTTATGTTTGATGCGGTGCTTTTTTCATCTAAAAGCTGAGCTCTGATTATGTCGAGATTAAAGCCAGATGGAACGTAGACAGTGACGAGCTCGGTATGCCGCCCCTTTATCCCTTCGAGGTATTTTATCAAGTTAAGAGTCTCAAATTCATCCATAAGCTATGCTAATAGGCTAAAGGGCCTTGCGGCCTTCTTTATAGTATACTATAACCGGCCTTTTCAAGAAAACAGCTGTATTTCTACTCATTTTTATGATTATCAGTCAGGCTTTAAAAGCTTAT
>JAMCRB010000035.1:1734-12901 GCA_023380435.1 Candidatus Parvarchaeota archaeon
GCTGTAAACAGTCTGGTCCACATAGTATAATGGATCGTGAGGGAGTTGAACCCTCCATCTCTCGATTATCAGTCGAGCGCTTTAACCGCTTAGCCAACGATCCGCATTTTAATTATGATAAGCCACCGATTTAAATATAATTAACGGCCGGCGGCATGTGACTATGCCGCGAATTAAAATCCCTGCAGAACTCCAAGAAACCTTTCCTTTGGAAAAAGATTTAAATACTCTAGATGTCTATAAACGATATCGGTTTTAGATATGGATATATTTGCTCACGGACCACACAGAAGAAGCTTCGGCTTAAAGTACTGGATACTAGGCATGCTTTACAAACAAGACATGAGCGGTGCGATGGTTATAGACACAATGTCACAGAAATCATTCGGGATATGGAGGCCTTCTCCAGGCAGCATATACCCGATGTTAAAAGACATGGAGAAAAACGGCGAGATAACCGTAAAGAAAACCATCGCGACACAGAAGATATACGGCATAACGGAAAAAGGCAGGAAATCTCTGGACAGCATAGAGATGCCTCTGTTCGGCAGGTTCTGGGAGTCCGATGGCACGTCAGTATCAGGTACTATCGATACGATAGAGGACAACATATCATACTTAGAGGACAAAGCCCAGGAGCTCGGCAAGGACAAATCTTCGATGGCAAGACTGAAAAAGGTCAACGGCCGGATTTCGAAGTTATTGGAGCAATAGATGGAATATTCCATAGAGGTAAAGCATCTGGTGAAAAAATACCGCGATGTGAACGCCTTGGATGACATATCTTTCAACGTAAAAAAAGGGGAGATATTCTCCCTGCTCGGTCCAAACGGTGCGGGCAAAACCACGACAATAAACATATTGACCACGCTTACGCAGCAGACTAGCGGAATCGCCAAAGTGGGCGGAATCGACGTACTCAAAGACCCCGTAGCGGTTAAAGCAAAGATAGGGTGGGTATCTGCCGATATAATCCTGGACGAGGATCTGACAGCAATGGAAAACCTGCATCTGCAGGCAAGACTTCAGGCCACAAAAGACTGGAAAACAAAGGCCCAGGGGCTGCTGAAGACTTTCGGTATCCTGGAATCAGCAAATAAGAGGATAAGCAAGTTTTCCACAGGAATGAGAAAGAAAGTGGAGATAGCGATGGCCCTGATAAGCGATCCCGAAATAATATTCATGGACGAGCCGACCATAGGGTTAGACGTAGCTACAAGGCAGATGCTTTGGGACCTGATAAGGGACGTAAACAAGAACCACGGGAAGACAATACTGCTCACTACACATTACATGGAGGAAGCCGACGAGCTGACAGACAGGATAGCGATAATCAACAAAGGTAAGATAATCGCAATAGGAACCCCAACCGAGCTAAAGAACAAGGTAGGCGGCACGATCTTAGACATGGAATTACTCCCATCATTTGATAAAAAATCCATAAAGAAATCAAAGAGCATAAGCAAAATCGAGTTCAGGGATGACCACGCGATAATAACCGTAAAAAAAGACTCGGACGCGGTCGATATCCTGAAAAAATTTGACCTCAAAAAGATAAAAACTTTCAAACTGACAAAACCCAGCTTAGATACCGCTTTCATGAAGCTTACAGGTTCTTCCATAAACCAGGACACAGACACCGATTACAGAAAGCTGTACTCGATAATAAGGAACAACACGAGGAGATGACATGCTGAGGGAATTTTACGCTTTGTTTGCAAGAGAGGTGCTTAAAACCTATAGAAACGTGGCCGTAGTGGTAATGATGGTGGCGCAGCCTATAATCTGGCTTGCTTTCTTTGGAAGCAGCTTCGGCAGCGCCCCCGCTTCGTTTTTAACGGAATTTTTCCATACAAGCAACTATATTGCCTTCCTTTTGCCAGGCATAATGACGGTCTCAATGCTTTTTGTAGGCATGTTCGGCGCGATGAGCTTAATACAGGATAAACGGCTGGGGTTTCTTAAGAGAATACTGGTTTCGAGTCCGTCAAAACCCGCGATTTTTTTAGGTAAGGTCTTTGGGGCAATGACTCGCGGGCTTTTCGGAATACCTATACTTTTAATAGTAGCTTTGGCCTTTGGTGTATCACTGCCAGCAAATCCAATGGCATACGTAGACCTTGTGGGGGCTCTTTTCTTTTTCAGCCTCGGGATGGTTTCGATATACTTCATAATAACGATAAGGTCATCGGACTGGCAGACTCCCGGAGTCATCGCAAATTTCATAAACCTGCCTTTGATGTTCGCAAGCACGGCAATCTTCCCTGAAACTTTGTTTCCCTCATGGATGAGGACAATCGCTTCTTTTAACCCTGTGACCTACGCAGCAGACGTCGGCAGGGGTGCGCTTTTATCGACAGGCGTCAATACAGTATACATACTATACCTTGCGCTTTTTGGGATAGCATTTATGGCGTTAGGTATGTTCCTGTCCAAAAAGTGGCTCAGCGCAGATTGAGTCTTCTTACCGTCTAAATCTTTTTCTTACGTGGTGCTTCGCTTTTAGCAAAGTCTCTTCAAGAACGAACATCAGCCCAAGCTCTATAATCGCAAGGACTCCCGTGACCAGAAGAAAACTGTAATATCCGCTTATCCTGAGCAGGCCCGTCACAATCAAAGCATAGCTTTCTAGGAAAGAAACTATCAGCGCTGACAGAACAAGTTCTACCGTTATTTTTCTCATGGACGCATACGTCTTTTTTCTCTTAAATACTTATAGAATAATATGGACCGAGGGGGATTTGAGCCCCCAGTCTCTCCCGTTCTAGGAAACCCTTGCAAGGGGAGCGCGTTGCCAGTTGCGCCATCGGCCCATCCCTAATTATGAGAACCGTGTTTTAAATATTTATACAAATGGCATAATGCTCATATTACAGTCATTTGTTTTTGATCGTAAAGCGCAGAACAGATAAGAAGGGCGATCCTCGGGTTGCCGCTGGATTTTTTGTAAATCTTGTCGAATTCATCCTCAGAAAAAGGCTCGAGCCCGGTAACGTGCTTTATCTGTACGGATGCAAGGCGGTTTATTATCATCTGCTGCATGTCGTCTTTTTTCAGTCCGCCCAGCGACAGTTTTTGAGGTACGTTTCCTGTTTTTTCCAGATATGACTGGACGCCTTCATCTCTGTTCTCGACCAGCACAATTCCGATGTTTTTTGAAAGCGAGACTATCAGGTCTATGACCTTCATCTGGCTTGTTTTGTCGAACATCTCTATGTTATTGAAATCATCGATTATCACGAGGCTCTTGGAAGTCTGGCTCGTCTTAAGGTCTCTAAGGGCGTTGTAGACGCTTGGAGTGAACTCATATCTCTGTATGGATAGTTTCTGAGATTTTTTCAGGTTTCCCACGACAAGGTTTATCAAAGTACTTTTCCCAATACCTGGTTTGCCTTCCAGTATAACCAAACCGCCGTGATTTACGACTTCGTTTATGTACATCTGTAGTTCTACTTTCTCATCTGAACGGTCTACTACCTTGTCGTCCATAGACGAAGTTATATTCACAAAAGGGTTGTTTGCAAGCATAATAAACCACGCGCTCTACCAAATAGTTAGACATTTTAAATTATTTAAAGGCTTTGCGGATAAAACAGCTCCCAATAGACGTTCAAAAACCCGGCAGTCGCTCTATCGCAGGCCGTGCCGCCTGTATTCGATCAGGGATACTATTAAAAGAGCAAATATTGAGATATGGCCGGTAGTGCAGAGCAGGCATATCGAGTGTATACGGAATAGCTCCAAATATATCAGGTAGAACGCAAAGAAAGTGGCCAGCAGAGAGAACACCGGCAGAAGCACAGAGGCCGTTTTATGAAGTTTGCCTTCTCTCCCCCAGATGAATATTGCGGAAAGAACAGCCATGACGATGAAGAAGGCCGCTCCGTAGTAATAAAGGTCAATACCTACAATTTTGGACAAATACGGGTTAGTAACAACCTCGCCACAGTTAAAATTAGTAGCTATGTCGCATGAGTTGGTTGGTATCACGCTTAGAGAGAATGAAAGCATTAGGTAAACCATTGCACCGAGACCAAGCAAACTAAACGCCAGAAGAAGGTATTTAACTCTGTCTTTTTCGTACAGCATACCGGCCTAAGCGTTTTTCTTTATAGACGTAAGGAGGGTCTTTATTGCGTTGTCTATCTCATCTACGTTCTTTGCTCCGGTGCAGACTATCTTACCAGTTCCAAATAGCAGAAAAGTTATCTTTGAATTGACTATCTTGTATACCAATCCAGGGAACTGCTCCGGATTGTATTCCGTTTCATCGACAGCATATGCTATCTTGTTTAAATCCAGAGTCCTATTCAGATTTCCGCTTGCTACTATGTTCTGTATCTCTATCTTCCAGCCCGGCTTTACGTTGACTTTTATTTTCTTAAGCTCTTTGACCAGCTTCTTCATTGCAAGGGATATGTCCTCCCTCGACCTGCCGCCAGTGCACACCAGCTTTCCGCTTCCAAAAACAAGGAAAGTCACATGTATGTCGGGAAATCTAAGTACTAATCCAGGGAACTGCTCAGGGTCGTATTGTGTGTTCTGCAGCTTCTTTAGCTTCATTAGAGGGACTGGAGTCCTCAGCGATATGCTAGCTACTATGTTCTCTACTTTGTATATTTTTGCCATATTAATAGTAAACAGATACAACGACATTGTCATTGAGTATATTTAAATCTTGTATTTTTAGCAACTTTTGACCTTTTCCTTCAGTACCATTGACCCTTTTTAGGATATCCGGCATTATCGCTTTCTTGAGCGGGTCGTCTCCCCGGCCGTTTACCATCATCTCCACTTTTATCTTTTTTTCGCGGCTAAAATCAAACTCTTTTCTTATGCTTTGTATCGCTCTTATCACTTCTCTCTTGATCCACAGAATCTTGACCTCATCCGTAAGCGAGTAGTCGATGGCTATCTTGTGTGTTTGTCCATCAAAAGGTGCTATGTCCTGCTTCTTGGGTTTGATTATTATTTCCTGTGGCAGAAGAGTGTAAGTTTTTCCGTCTGTTGATAGCTTTATGCCAGGAGACAAGTTTCTCATTACCGTCTCGTTAGTCAGTTCAAGGAACTTTGCTGTTATCTGTGTAAGCTCCTGCGGGTTGTATTTTGATTTTAGCTTGACGAAATCCAGAGAAGAATCGAAGTCGTTCGGGTCTAAATAGTATTTTATGTGCAGGGAGTTTGAGAGCCTCATCAATACGTCCTCGAATATCTTATCCTTGTCGAATCCGGGCAGATAAACCCAGGTTAGCGGCCGCTTTACCGGAATTTTCATCTTTTCCCTTGCCGCTAGTATCTCCTGAAGCAAATCCATAGTCGTTTTCATCTTCTCCTCTGCAGAAGATGATATCATCTCTTCTCTTATGCTCGGGAACTCCATTAGGGCGGCGCTGCCTTTTTTGTTTACCAGGTGCAGCGAATAATCGGCTATGAAAGGGGCGAATATCGATATCACCGGCACAGCTTCGAGAAATACAGATTTTAAGACGTCTCCCGCGCTGTAATCGTATTCATCGAATATTCTGCCCTTCGCCAGCTTTATGTAGCCCCTGCTGAAGTCGTTTGAAATGAAATCCATCAGGAGGTTTACCGCATAATCCGTCCTGAAGCCGTCAAGCGCATCCTTTATCGCCCTTTTCGCAGAATTCCACCTGGACAGGATCCAGAGGTCTTCGTCCGCCAGGTTTACTTTCATTTTGGATTTTGAAGGCGGTTTCGGTATCGACTGGACAAGCTTTGCTATGTTGTATATAAGATTCACGTTTCTGGCCTCGTCTTTGAGGTCGTTCAGCGAGAAAACAGCCACGTCGCTTATGCTGTGCTTTAAAAGCGCGATTCTCAGGGCGTCTCTGCTGTAGCCCTCTTTCAGCAGCTCGTTTAGCGGTTTGTAATTTCCCTCGCTTTTTGAAAGTTTGTTCCCGTTCTCACCGAGAATAAATTTGTGCATCGCCGCGTTCTTGAACGGAAGCCTGCCCGTCGCTATGTACCCCATCACAAGAAGCGAGTAGAACCAGCCCCTTATCTGGTCATTGCCTTCGGTAATGAAATCCGCAGGGAACCACTCGGAGTACTCCTTATCGTTTTTCGGATATCCAAGGCATGCAAAAGAAGCGGAACCGGAATCCATCCATACGTCCATTACGTCTGGGACCCGCGACATTTCTCCGCCGCATTTATCGCATTTTAGTTTTATTTTGTCTAAAGTACCTTTATGCAAATCGTTTGGCTTCTTGACACCCATTTTTTCTATCTCTTCTGCGCTCGATACTACGATTTCGTGCCCGCACTTTGAACACACCCAGACCGGCATCGGGGTGTTCCAGTATCTCTGTCTCGAGATTACCCAATCCTGCGCATTTGCAATCCAGTTGGAGAATACGTCCTTTGATACCTGCGGAATCCAGTTTATATGGGCGGCTTCCTCTATCAGCTTTTCCTTTATCTTGTTTATGCTGAGGAACCACTGGTCGCTGGCCCTGGAAATCAAGGGGGTCTTGCATCTCCAGCAGTGCGGGTAGTCATGAGTTATCTTTTCCGTAGCTATCAATAATCCGGAGCTTTTGAGATGGTCGATTATTTTATCGTTTACCTTCAGCACGTGTTCGCCCTGGAGCCATCCTGCCGAAGCCGAGAATATGCCGTTTTCGTCTACCGGGGAAAGCACCGGCAGCCCGTTTGCCTGGCCTATTTTGTAATCGGACTCACCATGGCCAGGAGCTACGTGCACTATGCCGCTGCCCTCGCTCGCCTCTACAAAAGGTTTTCCGTCCTCTGAAATGAAGCTTGACCCGTCTATCACCCTGCCTATGTTGTCTTTGTTCTCGATTATCTGGGGCATATCGGAAAAAGGATGCTTATATCTCAGACCTACTAGCGATTCGCCCGGGATGTCTTTGAGCTCCACAGCATCTACTCCCAATTTTCTTACAGCCTCAACCCTGTCTTTTGCGATTATACAGCGCTTCCCTCCTATTTCCAGTTCTTCATAGACCAGATTCGGCGCCACCGCCAATGCCTCATTTGAAGGCAGAGTCCACGGAGTCGTGGTCCAGGCAACCAGATACCTTCCGTCCTCCAGCTCGAATGCTACGTAAACTGAGGTGTCCTCTTTTGGATAATATTTGTCGCGGACTTCGTAGTTGGACATAGGGGTCGCGCATCTCACGCAGAACCACGTGGATTTAAATCCCCTGTACATTAGTCCACTCTCATGAGCTTTCTTCAGCGCATACCAGACCGACTCTATATATCCGTTATTATAAGTTTTGTATGGTTCATTCTCGTACCAGATAACGCCGTATTCCAGGATAAGTTTTGTATTCAGGCTTATGTAGCCTTCTACCAGTTTTTTGCATTCGTCTACGAATTTTTCCTCTCCGAATTCCTTTATCTCTTTCTTGTTTTTTATCCCGAGTTTCTTCTCTACTATGACCTCTATTGGGAGCCCGTGTGTGTCCCACCCTGGTTGCGCCCTGACTTTAAATCCGGAAAGGATTTTGTACCTTACTACCGCGTCCTTTATAAATATCCCGAGCATGGTCCCTTCGTGGACTTCGTTTGTCACGAAAGGCGGGCCGTCCAAGAAGTAGAAATTTTGTCCGCCGGAGTTTTTCTTGTAAGCCTTTGAAAACAGGCCCTTTTTTCTCCACCCTAAGACCAGCTTCTTCTCGATGTCTGCACTGTTATAAAAATCCGCCATAAGCAAATTTATGCCATTCAGGCTTAAATAACTTAAACTGGTTTGTCAGACCAGCCTCGCCTGGGTCATCTGGAGCCTTATGAGCTTGCTTCTGTTCTCTACCCCGTTCGGGAATAGCATTCTGGCCTTCGCCGACGACATGGCCGATGACAAGGTGTCCGATGTTTTTACCGCTCCGTTCAGTACTTTCCTCGCCCCTTCTCTGACCACCCAGACTCCCAGCGGCGCGAAATATTCGGGAGTTATCTCCCTTATGCACAGTACAGAGAACTGGGATTTCATCTCTCTAAGTTTTTCTAAAACAGCCAATCTTATGGCGTAGTACGCGCCAGCAGTGTTTTTCACCTGACCACCCAGACTCCCAGCGGCGCGAAATATTCGGGAGTTATCTCCCTTACGCACAGTACAGAGAACTGGGATTTCATCTCTCTAAGTTTTTCTAAAACAGCCAATCTTATGGCGTAGTACGCGCCAGCGGTGTTTTTCACGTATTCCTTCCTTCCCTGAAAAAGCTCATAGTCGCCGTCTCCGAACATAACTTCACTTGCATTGCGGTTCCACGTCTCAAGCAGTTCGAAGGACCAGCACCCTTTTATGAATATGAACGTGAATCTATTCCCCAAAAACTCCCCCGATATTACGCCGTAACTTTCCCCGTTACGGTAGGTCTTTATCTCTTCAATGAATTGTTTGCCTATAGTGTCATCGACTGCAGTGATTGCCCATTTTGTAGGGACAAGTTTCCTTTTTACCCCCATGCCCCCTACGCTTAGAATCCTGCTTATTTTGTTTTCGTCGATCTTATCCGAATATAGATTGCCTATTCCATCTGTGGCTTTCAAATCTTTATCATAGTAAACCCTTTCGATTCTTCGGTCTATCCTGACATTGTCGCTTATGCTCAGGACAAGCTTCCTTTTTACCCCCATGCCTCCTACGCTCAGAATCCTGCTTATTTTGTTTTCGTCGATCTTATCCGAATATAGATTGCCTATTCCATCTGTGGCTTTCAAATCTTTATCATAGTACACCCTTTCGATTCTTCGGTCTATCCTGACATTGTCGCTTATGCTCAGCTTTTCAAGTCTAGCTGCAATTGCATGCGGAGAAAATTCATTAATGTCGAGGTTAGGCTGCGAAACTTTTGATATTTGCATGTCCAGCTGGACTTCCTTCTCAGCCATCGTGGCCAGCGCGGCTTTCTGTATAAAGGCAGAATCCACGTTTTTCACGTTCACTCTGTCCCTGGCGTTTACAAGAAGGGTCTTGGCAAGAAATATGCTTTTAACGTCATATTTATTCTCCACCCAGTACTTTGGGGAATCGTATGCCTGTGCGTTCTGGTCATTGGTGAAAAGGACGCCAAGCGAAACATTCGGGTAGTTTGCTTCCCCTACTATTGTTGAAGGAGGGGTAAATCCGCTTATGTCTCCCCTTTTGACGTATCTTATTATGCTGTCTATCCTTGGCTTGTTCCGCCTTATCTCTTCGTAGACAGACCTTACGTTTATGACTTTCATTTTATTCTCCTTTGTCCATCATACTCTTCTTTATTTCCCTGCGATATTTTGAAATCGATTCGTCATTGTAATATTTTTGCGGTGAGTTTATCACCGTTTGTTCCCCGCACCTGCTGCAAACCTGCTTTAAAGTGTATTCTCCGCACTTCTGGCAGTATCTCATCCTTTTCATTCTTTTATCTCTTTGTACTTGAAAGTGATATCCGATTCCCCGCTTTTCTTCTCCATCATTTCAAGCAGCTTCCTATTCTGTGATATGGTTTTCTTTGTTTCGCCGGCATTGACCAGAAGCAGGTAGTGCGGGGCTTTTATGTATTTTATTGAATAGTCTTTTTTGTTGATGAAAGGGGTAAGAAGTAGCTCCTTTATCCTTTCGACTCCGTCTCCTTCAGCGCAGCTTATGTCTAGGTCGGTCTTTATCGTTATCTTCTTTTTTGTCTTGTCGACGAAGTCAAGTATCGCCTCGCTCGCCTCTTTTTTTATGTCAAGCGATTCCAGGGCCTTGTCCTTATCGTTCGCAACAGCCTCGTACAGCCCGTATAGAGAACCGTATTTTTCCTCTGCCGCCCTTTTTAGGCTTTCAATGCCTTTTGGATAGAATTTTGATAGCATCTTCGTTATTCTATTCTCAATAGACCATTCCTTTAGTACTTGCTTTTTCTCGTTGTCAGTGACTCTTTTTACGGAAAGCTCCGGGGACTGCTCCCCTATTCTTATGAGCTTACAGACCAGCGCGTCGCCTTCCTTGGCTACGTCTTTAATGTCTTTTACCCATCTTTTGCTCAACTCAGATATGTGTACGAATCCGTCTATGCCGCTATCGCCTATCTTTACTATCACTCCATGTTGCAGGAGCTTTTTTACGGTGCATATATATATTTTACCTTCTTTTAGCCCTTCCATCCAAGTAGATACTCCATCCGTTCTTATATTCTTTTCCCTGCCCTCAGCTATCTGGCACGTTGTAACAGATTATGATACGTGAGTATTGCACTTTAAATATCTTTACCGGATTTTTATTTTTGATATCAATTCTTTTAATAATTTTTTATTTTGAGATTTTCCAAAAAAGGTTAAATATACGAAGAGCATTCTTATAAAATGGCAGTTCATCTAACCAAGGAAAATTTTCTCGAAGAATTAAAAAAGGCGGACGTTAGTATCGTAGATTTCTGGGCTGAATGGTGTCACCCCTGCAAGATGCTATCGCCAATACTCGACGACCTTGAAAAAAAGATAGGCCACAAGATGAAGTTCTTCAAGCTTAATGTAGACAATCAACCTGCTATCGCCACTGCATACGGGATACAGAGCATACCGACGCTGCTTATATTCAAAGGCGGAAAACCAATCGCGTCATTCATAGGGCTGATACCGATGCGTGAGCTAGAAAACAAGCTGATGGCGTTCGTAAATTAAAAATTATGAGGAAAGAAGCAACGCTTTTTGGCGACAAAGTCGTGATATCAGACCAGGCGCTTTCTTCCAGGATCTTCAACAAAGGGCAGTTTGGCACGTTCAACGATGGAAAACTTGAACTTTCTCTCGAGGAGGCCCTTTATCTGAAGGAGAAAAAAGAACTTAGCATATACAACAGGGATGGAAAGATGTTTTCATTCAAAGACTTTACAAAAAAAGCCGAAAAGATAAATAAGAGGTTCTGGATAAGGTACGTGGTTTTCAGGAACCTGCGCTCTTCGGGTTACATACTAAAGACGGCTTTTAAGTATGGAGGGGATTTTCGCGTATACGACAAAGGCGACTCTCCCGGCGAGGAGCACGCCGGCTGGATATTATACGCTGTCGACGAGCATGAATCTATACCGTTCCTGACGTTCGGCGCTATAAACCGCGTCGCGCACAGCGTAAAGAAAAAGCTCGTCCTCGGAATAGTAGACGACGAAAATTCGGTCACTTACTACGAGATAAACTGGGTAAGGTTCTAATC
>JAMCRB010000036.1 GCA_023380435.1 Candidatus Parvarchaeota archaeon
TTTGACCCAGAGGCAAGTTTTACCAGGTATTCATCCTCCACTTTTTGCCTTTCGAGTATCTCGATTTTCTTGCCTATGGTTTTTTCAAGCTCGCCCAGATAACTTACGTCTGTCACGTTTGTATAGCGCTCAAGAAATACCTTATCTGCGCTCTTTAACACGTCAACGGCTCTCAATGGCAAATCATTTAAATAGAATAAGCCAGTACCAATTAGATATAGCATATGATATACTATGTTAAGTTGCTTATATTTGTTTTCGTGCTGGCGATACTTGCAGGTGCTTCGGCTTCCGACTTAAAGAAAAGGGAAGTCCCGGATTTTATAAGCTATACGCTAATAATAGGCGGTTTTATGCTGACTTTAGCGTATGCGATAGTATCCGGGTCTCTGTCGCCATTAATCTATATGCCGCTTTCCGTGGCGCTGCTTTTCGGCTTTTCTTATACGATGTATGTAATAGGACAGTGGGCTGGCGGAGACGTAAAATTAATGCTTGGGCTCGCGATGGTATTTACTGCGATAAATCCCACATCTAATCTCTCATTCATAGCTGCGTTTATAAACATACTGATATTTGGAGGAGTCTACGGGCTGCTCGGCGCGCTTTTTATCGGCATAATACATCCGAAGAAAATGTCAAAATTCATAACAAAGTACGATCCGGTTCTCATAGCAGGCGGCGCAATAGCAATAGTCTATTCGCTTTTAGAGTTGCCGTTTCCATTTGACCTGCTAATAGCGCTTATAGCGTTCCTTCTGGTCTCCATGCGCTACATATACATAGTCGAGCAGCATCTTATGTTCTACAAAGTAGAAGTTGGCAAGCTAGTCGAAGGCGACTGGCTGGCAGGAGACGTCGTAGAAAACGGAAAAACGGTACTCAAGGAGCGGAAGATAGGTCTGATAAAGGAGGACATAGAAAAACTGAAGAAGGAAGGAGTAAAGCACGTTACCGTTAAGGTAGGTCTTCCGTTCATACCCGGCATGTTTTTTGGGATCTTAATAACTATACTATTCGGAAACCCGCTGTTCTCTATATTTGCATCCGGATTGCACCCCTGATCACGCAAAAAGCGCGTACAGGTCATTTAATCTTCAAGTAATTTTTCATCTTTTTCTATTTCATAGTCGCTGTCTGGGTCATCTATATCACGGTCTTTAAGCGAAAACTCCTTTCTTCTCATATTAACTCACTGGGTAATAACAAATTACAAGAATATATACGTGTTCCTTATATTTAAGTCTTTTTTTCGTATTGGCAGAATCACAGGGTTTCTGCATTATTAGGAAAGCTTGTAAAAATCACAAAACAATAAGGTTAAAAAGGCATGGGCTCCTTTATCTATAATGGATAGTCCGAGAATAGCTCTATTGCTACCGAACATCAGCTCGCTGAAACCTTCGGCCAGGGATGCATTCCTAGAAGAACTCGATAAAAGATGCCCTGAAACGGCATTCGTGATGTCGGAATTGGACGCATGCGGAGACTACAAATCCCTTAAATTCATAAAACTTCCAAAAATCAGCGGACAAGATGAAGCTTTAAAGGTCTGCTTCTCGACTGCTCTGACTATGGATATAGACAAAGTCATTACATTCGAGAGCATGTCAACATACAATGCAGGGTGGTTCCTGCCTTATCTAAACGCAGGCAATGTAATCGAGTCCAGAAAGAGGAACTTCCGCGAAATGCTTGCCTCCGAGCTGATAAATTTTATCTCCTTCAATAATGCGTACAACTTCTTCTCCATGAACAGGATTTTCACATACGAGGCAGTAGCTGTACTTGCCAACTCAACACTCGGAAAGAAGACTTTCCTTACAGACTCCATAAATCTTCTAAATTCACATAGCATAAGGACCACAGAGATTATCAGGAAAAACACCGGAAAAAACAAGAAAAGGCCGCTCAATACAAAGGAGCTCGCTTCCGTTGTGTTGAGAAACGCCAGCAAAAACTCGGCATTTTACAGCATAGTAACTGTTATGACTTACATAGCGAACATAATAATACTGTATCTTGGATTGAGCCTTGGTTTGATATACCCGGTGGCGATATTCCTAGGGGGCGAGCTTTCAGGAGTATCTAACTTTATAGTAAATGAGAAGATAAACTTCAAGAATAAAGGCTTTATAAGCTCTGCGTATAAATTCGGGAGATTCAATGTTTTGCTTATGATACCGATAGCGCTCGAGCTGCTGTTCCTTGACGTACTTTCGAGGTACGCAAAAGCAATAGGGGCCGGCTTGTTCTTCTCGATCTTTGCGGTATCCGTAGCAGCTGTTTCTATAGCCTCTTTCCTGATGATAAATAGGTTCATATGGGCCAAAAAGACCCATACCAAGGTTTACATATGAGGAAAAAAGAATTAAGGGCAATCTTCGAGGGGCTTTTTATCTATCTCCTGCTAATCTGGGTTTACATAGGCATAGAGAACCTCCTATACCCTGCGGCGGTAGCCAATACAAACCTGTCCGTTTACGTTCCGATACCCCAGAACCTGCTGGCGGTGGTCTCTTTCGTACTATCATTTGTTTTCTTCGTGCTCTGGAAAATCTACAGCGATAATTAATCCTTCGTCCCGTTTTTGGCAAATGCAAAGCTTTATATATAACCTTATATCATATTATATATAAGAGGTGATATAAATGGATGAAGCATTTATGAACAGAGGAATGCACAGAGGCTGCGGTTGTGGCTGCAATGGAAGCATGAGAATGCACAAATTCGACAGAGACGAAGCCGAGGACGTAGACAGCTTAAAAGAATACAAGGAAATGCTCGAAGTGGAACTTAAACATCTGAACGAAAAGATAAGTTCTGCAGAAAGCAAGGAGTAAGCATGAGGAACGGACACTGTAGGTGCGGTCCTTTTAGGGTGAACATGATGCCGCAAGGCATCATTAAGCCCTATATATTGAAACTTTTAAGTGAAAGACCGATGCACGGGTTTGAAATCATGCAGGAGATCTTTGACAGATCAAAAGGCCTTTGGCGACCAAGCACCGCTGCCGTGTACCCGGCACTGTCACAGCTTGAGCGCGAGGGTTTCATCAAGAAAGTGGATTCAGATGAAAATCTTCCAGAAAAAGCCAGAAAGGAGTACAAAATAACTGAAAAGGGAAAAGAAGCCATTTCCGGGTTCAGCGACTTCAAAAAGGACTGGGCAGATAATCTGAACAGTATGAAGGATTTCTTTTAAATGCAGGACTGGGCTGGCCTGTTCAAGCAGTATTTTTATACTAAAATATGGGCCGGGGAACTGTGCAACGCACTAAAAACAGTGCAAACATATTTATCTATTCAATTCCTTTATTATTTATGATAACAATGAGCGGTGGAGCAGACGGAGTAGGAGACCCATAAATCCTTTTGGAATTTTCGGATTGCATCTTATATGAATAAGCCCAAGTCCTTATCTCTAGGTTGTAAAAATCATCTAAGGAGGACTTGCTGAAGTAGAATTTTTATACTAAAGTATGGACCGGTCGGGATTCGAACCCGAAGTCTCCACGATGCGAACGTGGCGTCATGCCGTTGGACCACCGGCCCATTTTAACCTATATATACAACGTAGAGTATTAAAAATTTCATAAAGTGGTAATAGTATGCAAAACAACAAGACCAGCTTCGAAATACTCAGAGACAGGGTACTACACAATCCCTTCCTTTATATTTTAGCCGGGATCCTGGTCGGGATAGGCGTAGCAAGGCTTTATGTCTTTCTTGGCGGTAACCTGAACGTGCAGTATGACGGGATAGTGTTCCACCACTTCTTTCTCGGGATGCTACTGGTAATAGTTGTCGGCGCACTTGTATTCCTTTTCTATGAAAAATTCTCAAGAAGCCGCAGATTCAGGGATTTTATGGCGTTGTTGTTCGGGTTTGGCGTCGGGCTAATCGTCGATGAGGCAAATTTTCTAGTGAGTACTGCCAGACTGTACAGCTTGAGCCAGTATTACAGTGCAGATAATATATACGCTGAATTTGGTACGCTGGCGGTTTTTGCCGTAATATTCTTCATAAGTCTGCTTGTTGAGCGTAAAAGATAAGTTTAAATTGCTTAGAATGCTTTAAAAAACATAATATGATAATCGATGGTAAAGATTCGCCGTTGGGCAGGGTAGCCACAGTCGCAGCCAAGAGTGCGACCAGGGGAGAACAGGTAATCATAACAAACGCCGAAAGCATAGTCATAATAGGAAACAAAAAAAGCATACTTGAAAAATACCTCCAGAGAAGGGAGGTCGGGACCACATCAAAAGGCCCGTTTTTTCCTCGCACAGTCACCGGTATAGTCAAACGCGCCGTCAGGGGAATGGTAAAAAGACAGGTGCCAAAAGGCAGAGAGGCTTTCAGGCGCGTAATGGTCTTCGAAGGAGTCCCGGAAGAGTACAGTGGAAAAGAAGCAGTAAGCGTGGGCAAATACCGCATGGACATACCTCTGCATAAGGTTAAAATAGGGGAACTATCTCAGATATTGAAGTACAGGCAATCATGAAAAAAAGCACAATAATAGTCTCAAAGAGAAAGACGGCAGTTGCAAACGCCGTGGTCAAGGAAGGATCAGGAAATGTCTACGTAAACCATAGGAATTTAGAGTCATACAAAAATGATCTTCTGTTCTCCTTATGGACCTCCGAGCCGATAAAATTGTCAGGAGACGCTTACAAAAAGTATGATATATACATATCGTTGAAGGGGGGCGGCGCAATCTCCAGGGCCCAGGCAGTAAGAGGCGCGATTGCCAAGTGCCTTGTAAAGAAGGAAAAAACCCTTAGGAAGAGATTTATGGAGTACGACAGGTCAATGCTGGTCGACGATAAGAGACAGACGGAACCTCAGAAACCATACCGCAGCGCTGCAAGAGCATTGAAGCAGACGAGCTACAGATGATTATCAAGAAAAATAGTATTTTTAAAATCAATAATATTTGTAGTATTTGCCCATCTTTGATTTAGAAGCTCCTGCAACTATCATAATCAGACCAACAACAGCTATTATTATCGAAACGTAATAGGCTTTAAGCGGTATGTAAGAGAATAGCCTCTGGACGTATACAGTAAAATTAGGAACGTAAAAGCCAAGAAGGGTCACCAGGCCGACCCCCAGAAGTATCAATCCGACAAATACCACCGATTTAATCATAATAAATATATGAATATCATAAGATTTAACCTTTTCGCAATAGGTTTTGACGGCTACGCCGGTGCGCAAAACTTATATAGATTAGTGTTGTAGATAATAGTAAAAAGGGTTGAAGCGACGTTATGATTAAAAAATGCAAATTCTGCGGTGAAAACTGTTCCAAGGATTGGAATTTCTGCCCTAACTGTGGCAGGCCTCTCAATGTCACCGATTCCGCAGCCAATGGAATAAGCATTGACATGACAAAGATATTCCAGAAAGTCATACCACAAATCTTCAGTGGGATGATGAACGGGGGCGTCTTCCAACAGGAAGATGTGCAGAAGCCTCAGCACAGGCAGAGGCAGGAAAAAGGAATGTCGGAGATAAGCGAAGTCATAGAACCAGAAGACTTAGTGTCCTCTCACGGCGATACAATCGTGCATGCGATAAGTCTTCCCGGTATAAAGAGCAAGGAAGATATAAAGATAAACAAGATGTCAAATTCAATAGAAATACGCGCACTCAACGGTAAAAAGATGTACTTAAAGATCCTAAAAAGAGACAGAAGAGAGGGAGTAATCTCAGAGCAGTTTGCCAACGAGAATCTTGTTCTTGTACTTAGAAAAATTTAAAAAAAAATAAAAAAATATTCACTCACTCAGAGTCTGTGTCTGTATCATCATCTTCTGATGCGTCGTCCAAGTCATCCATGTCATCTTCGAATTCCTGTTCTTCGATGATGTCATCTTCGTTTTCTTTTTTCGTCGATTTTTTAGCCATACCGACCTCCTATTTTTTTATTTTGCAGCGACGCTTTATCGTCTTTGCATCTTAACCTTAAAATGAAGCCTTCTATTTATAATTCTTTGCTTTTTTAAAATCTTGTAATTATTATAAATAATTTATACTAACAATATATATACAAGTTTTGTGTATCTGATTAATGGCGGATGCAAAAATCAAAGCAAAGTTCAAGCGGGACGTGGAAAATCTGCTCGACATGGCACAGAAAACCTACACAAAGGATCCGAAGCTTGCAGACAGATACTCATACATCGCTTACAGAATAATATTGTCAAAAAAACTAAAACTTGACAGGGACAAAAAGGTTTTAATATGCAAGAAATGCACTAAGATACTTATACCCGGCAAGACCGCATCTGTACGTGTCAGTGGCGGATTCGTAACGTATAAATGTTTAAATTGCAGTAGTGTTAGGAGATTAAGAATATGATAAGAGGATACGACGTAGATCAGATAAAGCTTACATCGGCTTTAGCCGAAGATTTGAAAAAGGAAAAAATCCTTGAGCCTACTCCGTGGTCGAAATTCGTAAAAACAGGCTCGTCAAAGGATAGAATACCACAGCAGGAAGACTGGTGGTACCTGCGTGGCGCAAGCATACTAAGGAGAATGTACATAGATAAACAGCCGATAGGTGTCAACAGGCTCAGGTCTGTCTACGGCGACAAAGAGAAGAACAGGTACAGCGGCAGGCACTTCAAGCCGGCAAGCGGGGCGATAATAAGAAAAATAATGCAGCAGCTTGAGAAAGCAGAGCTGATAAAAAAAGTGAAGATAGAAAAGCACTACGGAAGGAAAATAACCGGAAAAGGCGTCGCTCTAATAGACAGAGCCGCGAAATCCCTGGAGAAATAATATGCAGCAGATCAACCCGCAAGAGCAGTATTCGATGGAGGAGAAGCGGAAAATAGAAGCTTTGAAAAGAGATGTACTGTCCAGATTTTTGACAAAAGAGGCCAGGGAGCGTCTTAGCAATCTGAGGTACGCTCATCCGGAGATGGCGGATGAGATAGAAAACCTTATAATCCAATCGGCCCTTTCAAACAAGCTAAAGGCCATAATAGACGACAAAAAACTTAAGGAGCTGCTGGTCTCGCTTTCCCCGGAAAAAAAGGAAACAAAAATAAGTTTTAACGAGAAGTGAAAATATGTCAAGCAGAAAATCAGCTTTTAATAAACGAGAAAAGATAAAACACGCGCGAAAGACGAGCAGGCCTCCTGTATTCGCTCAGCTCAGGAAATATGGGACAAGAAGAATAGACAGGTCGCGTCTAAACAGGAATGTTGGCAGATGAGTATGGAACAGAGGATAATCACGATAAACATGAGGAAAGCGATAGAGGCCGTTCCGAGGTATAAAAGGGCTGCTGCTGCGTCCAAATTCGTTTCGGCTTTCGTTAAAAGACACATGAAAGCCGGCGTAGTCCGCATGGACATCGGCGTAAACAACGAAATATTCAAGAACGGAATGAAAAATCCGCCGGTAAGGATAAGGGTTTCATGCTCAAAGGACGATAACAAGAAGGTAACGGTCAGCCTAATAAAATCTTCCGTAGAGCCGAAAAAAGATGGAACTAAATGAAGACGAGCTCAGCAAGCGGCTGCTAGAGATAGAGTACATCAGGCGCGACCTTGAGAATTACATAAACGCACTAAATGAACTGCAGGCAGCTCAGGATTCGGCTAGCAGATCATTGTCCGGCCTGGATAGTTTAAAGGACGCATCGGAAGCAATAGTCCCATACAGCCAGGAAGTTTTTCTGAGAGCAAAGCTGGAAAAAGGCGCGCTTCCGTTAGTAAACATAGGCAGCGGAGTATTCAAGGAGTTTAAATTCGATGCGCTAAAATCAAAGATGGAAAATGACCTAAAAGATATGGGAGAAAACGTGGAGAGAATAGCCCAGATGATTGAGGCCCTGCAGAAGAAAGGCGCTTCTCTCGAGCAGGAAGCCACAAAGATGTACGAAGAGTACCAGGCTTCTTTGAAGTAAGTATGTTCGATTTCATAAAGAAAAAGATAAAGGATTCTATAGGCGCGATAACAAAGAAAGTAAAGAAAGACGAAAAAATCGAAGAAACCGCGCCGGCAAAGGAAAAGGAGAGCCCAGCATTAAAGCCGGAGCAAAAAAAACACGAAGAGATAAAAAAACAAGAAAGCAGGCCGCCAAAGCAGCCAGAGAAGCACGAGGCGCCGGAGAAAAAAGAGAAGGGCAAGCGCAAATCACTGTTTTCGCACAAAATAAGCGAGCAGGAAGTGATGGATATCTACGATGGTATACGTCAGGCACTTTTTGACAATAACGTAGCAGTCTCTGTTCTGGAATCGATAAAATCCGACCTGATACGGGAATTGGTGGGACAGGACGTTTCACTGATATCATCGAAAAAATCCATTGAGGAGATAATTAAAAAGAGCGTGGCCAACGTTTTATCAGAATACCCTGTCAACGAATTTTTGGACAACATAAGAAAAAAGAAGCCGTATGTGATCCTTTTCGTAGGAGTCAACGGAGTCGGCAAGACCACCACTTTGGCAAAGGTCGCCAAATTTCTAATGGACAATGGTTTCAGGGCTGTAATATCCGCTAGCGATACATTTAGGGCCGCTTCGATCGAACAGCTTGAAGTCCACGCAAGGAGCTTGGGCATAAACGTGATAAAGCACAACTACGGCTCAGACCCAGCGGCCGTAGCTTTCGATGCGATAAAGCACGCCTCCACAAATGGGATAGACGTAGTTTTGGTAGACACAGCCGGGAGAAGCGACATAAACAAGAATTTACTAGAAGAGCTAAAGAAAGTCAAAAGGGTAAGCAAACCGGACTTTACAATATTCGTTGGAGATGCGTTG
>JAMCRB010000037.1 GCA_023380435.1 Candidatus Parvarchaeota archaeon
ACCAGGCATTCAACTCCGCGGAGAATGTAAAGGCCAAAGTGGGATCCGCCGGAGCGGCATTCGGTGACTTTTCAAAGAACTCTCATTTTACAGTGAAAGACATTGAAGAACCATATTTAAGCAATACAAGCGGCGTAACGCTGAAGAATTGACCCTAATTTTCTTTAGAAACGCCTAAATTTTTAGTTTATTACACCTCTCTTCTGGAATAATAAACGACCCCAAGAATTGTAAAAATAACCGAATAAACCACCATTATAAGTATCGCCTCGCTGATGTAGGGAACGTAGTAAAAGAAGTAATTTCCCGGATTTATGTGCATCAAGTACGGAGCAGATACAACCCCGCTTATTATTAAACCGCCATACGGCAGGAAAAACCACGGCTCTATCCCCAGAAATCTCCCAAGCACCGCAAATACAAACACGGCCAGCAGTGCGAATGTCAAACCGAAACTAAGCGGAGCGCTTTTCTCTTTCGAGAACGAGCTTACGCCCGCTACCAATGCTACAAAAGAAAACGCATACAGAATAGCCAGTCCATATGATAGGAAGAGGTTTGGCATAGCGATTTTGTATATAAGCTCGCCGGCCGCAAATCCGGACAAATAAAGTATGCTGAGCGGAAGAATAAGCGCCAAAAAAGCCGCCAAAACCCTCGAGAAAAATATGATTTTCCTGTCGACCGGCTGGGACAATACTATCAATCCAGCCTTTTCGTTGAAGTCCATTACGCCTATGCCGGCTGATACATTGGTTGCAACCAGCCCTATCATAAGCCAGATAACCAGGCTTATGCTTTCGAAGAATTCAGTGCTGTTAAAAACGGCCTTAAATGAAAGAAGACCGGTTAGTATAACTATTATCACAGATAAGAACGAAAACGCTATGATTGGGCTTTTTATTCTCTTTAGTTCTGCATGGAAAAATGCTCTAAACGCCAGGTTTTTCATAGTTTTCCACGCACCAGGTTTATGTAGGCCTTTTCCAAGCCTTTCTCTCCGCGCCCCTTGCCGAATTTTTTGATTATGCTCCCTATGCGGCCTTCTGCGATTATCTTTCCTTTGTCTATCAGTATGACATAATCACACAGCTCCCTGACTTCATCAAGAAGGTGCGAACTCAGCATTATCAGCTTTGTTTTTTTGAGTTTTTTCAGGATGTTTTTTATATCATATGCTTCAGCAGGGTCCAAACCGCTGGTCGGCTCGTCGAGTAGCAGGATATCGGTGTCTGGCAGAAGGACAGCCGCTATTACAACCCTCTGCTTGTTTCCTTTTGACAGGTTCCCGCATTTTTTATTCAAATCTTCGAGTCTGAGTTCTTTTCTTAGCTCTTCTATTCTTTTTGAAAGCGTTTTATCATCCATTCTCCTTATCATTCCTATAAACTCAAGAAATTCCCTTATCGTCATGTCGCTATACGGCTCGGGGTCGTCTACGAGAGAGGATACATTTTTCAGTGCCTCCATGTGGTTTTTTATGCTAATTCCGTTGATAAAAGCCTCACCAGAGGTGGGTTTTATCAGGTTCGAAAGTATTTTAAAGGTAGTGGTCTTGCCTGCGCCGTTCGGGCCGAGATACCCTATTATTCCCTTTCCTTTTATGTCGAAATTTATTGAATCCAGCGCGATTGAGCTTCCGAATCTTTTTGTAAGGTTAACCGCGCGTATTTCCATTCTTTTATCTAGTTTTTGTAAAATTAATATGTGCTATGAAAGGATATAAGCCGTATAAGCGTATTTTATAACTGAAAGGTTATCTAATAGCATGGTAAAGTTCACGATTTCAAACCTTAGTAAAAGGTACGATGATAAAAATGGGAAAAAATTAACGGCCCTCAAAAACGTATCTCTAAACCTCGATGTCCACGGCATATTCACTCTTATAGGCAGAAACGGAGCCGGTAAAACTACGTTTATACGGATACTTTCTACAGAGCTCTCCCCTTCCTCAGGTAACGTTTATATAGACGGCGTCGACGTCGTTAAAAACCCCAAAGAAATAAGGAATAATATAGCCGTAATACCGCAGGAAGCCCAGCTTATACCGTGGATGACCGCAAGGGAGAACATATACGCATACCTGCTATGGAGGGGCTTTAACTTCAAAGAAGCAAAGGAGAAAACAAATGCCATAATAGCCAGGTTTAAGCTAGAAAAATACGCAGACAAGCTGCCACGCAAGCTTTCTGGCGGGACGAAGCGTAAGGTTTTGGTTGCTTTGGTGATATCATCAAACGCAAAAATCATATTTTTAGACGAGCCGACGACCGGCCTCGACCCCATCTCCCGGAGAGAGCTCTGGAATATACTGAACGAGCTTAAGGAGGAGCACATAGTTATTCTTACTACGCATTATCTTGAAGAGGCGGAGGAGCTATCTGATTATATAGCGATACTCAACAAAGGCAAGCTCGTCAAGATCGGAACTATAAACACAATCAGGGATGAGATAGGCTACCCGTATGCCATCAAGATATTCGGCGGATTTGACAACAAAACAAAGCTCCATGGGAAAGTCGTGAAGAAAAGCGACGGCACACTGCAGGTTTTTTCGGATGAGAAGTCTGCAAACAACCTGGCTAAAAAACTCATAAAAAAGAGGATAAAATTCTCGATAAATCCGACCTCTCTTGAAGACATATTCTACATGCTTGCCGGCGACATAAACGGAGGAGAAAATGAAAGTGAATAGATTCAGCCAGCTATCAGCCTCGGTTCTGGCAAATGCGATATACGCGATGAAGAATTTCCCAGTGATGCTTGTAAACACTATACTTGCCCCCTTTGGCCTGCTTATCGTGATATTTTTCGTTAGCCATGGAACGCTGCTAAATGTCGGGATACTCGGTGGCTTCATCCTGGTCATGGTAAGCAACGGGATATCTATACAAGGAGACCTGACTCACCTGAAAAACGACATGAAGCTCCAGGACATGCTGGTCAGCTCGCCGGTCTCTCCTGCGATGTACATCGCCGGGATAGCGCTCTCTGAGCTGGTATTTTCGATCCCGGACTTGCTAGTCCTTTCGATTTTAGCGGTGATATTTATACATTTATCAGCCGTAGCGGCTTTGACACTGGCAGCAGTAATGCTTCTTACGTTTATGTTCTCCATATCTTTGGGCTTTTTCATCTCGACTATAAGCAGGGACGTGATAGAAGGTTGGGCGTTTATGGGTCTGATATCCATGGTTTTGTCAACCTTGCCGCCAGTGTATTATCCACTTACGTACATACCTCTGCCCTTCAGATATATAGCCTACCTTTCGCCGACGACATTTTCCGCAGCCATCGCCCAAAATAGCATAGGTTTCGTTAATTTTTCCAGTTCTTTTATCATAATATCGTGGGTGGTCCTAATAGCCGTTTCTACATCGCTTATAGTTTTTGCTGTAAAACGCTCCAGATGGAGAGAAGAATGATTTAAATAGAATGGGTGCAATAATCAATATCCTGTGCGGCTGCACTCGATAAACAAGAAGGTGGTAAATGATGGAAAACGACGGATCGGCAATTGTAAAGAAAGGGGACAAAGTGCATGTCTTTTACACAGGATACCTTGAAGACGACACAGTTTTCGATTCAAACGAGGGGAAGGAGGCACTGTCATTCGAAGTAGGTTCAGGGCAGGTAATAAAAGGCTTCGATGATGCAGTGATCGGGATGAAAGCCGGAGAGAGTAAGAAAATCACAGTCAAACCCGAGGAAGCATACGGCGACAGGCATGAGGACATGGTAATAAAAATCCCTAAAACACAATTTCAGGGAGAAGAAATAAAGGCCGGAATGATGGTCGGCTCGAACAACGGGATGCAGGCCACGGTAGTCTCGGTGGATAAGGATGAAATAACCCTGGATTTTAACTTTCCGCTGGCCGGTAAGACTTTAAAATTCGACATAAAAATAGCCTCTATAAACTAGGCCGGCAAAACGGGTTTTATATTTTAGAAAGAGCATGCTCTGTTTTAAATATCATGGCTGAATCGTTTAGGATATGTTCGCACTGCTTATATTAATACCGGCATTTGCCATGTTCATAGCGTTTATAAGCAACATGGCAGGAGTAGGTGGGGGCGGGCTTCTCGTGCTTTTTTTCCTTTATTACGCGGGCCTCGGCTCAGTCTCGGCAAGCGGCCTGAGCCTTATAGCGATTGCAACGAGCTCAATCGTAGGTTCTTATTCAAATATCAGACGCGGTTTTGTAAGCATGCATTTATTCAAGGTCCTGCTTATAACCGGCCTTGTAGGGGTCTTCTTGGGTTCACTGCTAAGCTTTGTGGTTCCGACCGATATTTTTAAGGGCGTCTTTGGCTTTATTCCGCTGGTAATAGGTAGTTTTTCGCTGACATTCGCGCTTAAGCAAAGGAAGATGAAAGACTATGCAAAACCAGCGAAAAGAGTGGGAAATGACGTGGGTGTGATAGGCTTGGCGGCCGGCGTCATCTCCGGGTTTACCGGTATGGGCATTGGCGGTATAACAGGTACGTACATGACGGCGGTGCGCAAAATGAATCCAAAAATAATATTTTCAACGATAATATTGG
>JAMCRB010000038.1 GCA_023380435.1 Candidatus Parvarchaeota archaeon
TCTTGATTCTTATCCTGTTTGTCAAGCTCAATATCTTAGCCTCTGTTAAGTCATCCTCCTCTTTTAGCATCGAATTTACTTCCTTTGTGCTTGAGTCTATTATCTCTTTTATTTCTGCTTTAGCCGATTCAGGTATATCGAATTCGCTTATGTTAACGCTCATGCCCAATTTAAACAGAGTAAGGAGACCAAGTCTGTTTACCTGATCTATGAATTTTGCCGTAACATCTGAACCGTATCTTACGAAAAGGAACTGAATCAAGCTTCCGCTCTCCCTGCCTATTATAGACGAGTCTATTATACCAGTCTCAAGGTTTCCGCTCTTTATCTTTACAATCGAATCAGGGTCATTTGTGGTTTCATATGTCTTGCTTTTGCCCTCAAAATTCAAATCCGACGGAAGAAGCATGCTGAAAATCTCTCTTCCCGTGTACTTTTTCTTTTTCAGCTCAACATCTACCCCGGAGTTGGATAACAGGAATTCAGCAGATCCGGAGTCTACTACTGTGTCCTTCTTTGTAAGAATCGCGCAGCCAGAGATGTAATCCTGTGTAGCGCCTATAAGCGGCAAACCATGCCTTGGAGAGACTATGTTCTTCTTTATGTTTATTATCATGTCAGCCTCGGCGAGAGCTTCTTCATTCTGAAGAACGTGTATGTTCATTTCGTCGCCATCGAAGTCTGCATTGTAAGGAAGGGTGGATGCCGGGTTTATTCTCAATGAATTGTAAGGCAGGACTTTTACGCTGTGGCCCATTATTGAAAGCCTGTGGAGAGACGGCTGCCTGTTGAAGAGTATGATGTCACCGTTTATCATGTGCCTTTCGACTATGTATCCTGGCTTTATCTCATCGATTATATTCTGCACAGTCGTCAATGTTATTTTCTTCTTGATTCCGTCCGGTGTTATAATGTAGTTAGCACCTGGATAAGATTCAAAGTTCTTTATCAGTGCTTTCATTCTGTCTATGTTCATGTCAGTAACATATTCTGGGTATGTTACCTCTTTTGCTATTGTTATAGGGACTCCGACCTCATCAAATCTTAAGAATGCATCCGGTGATATGACTGACCTTGCCCCATAGTTCACGCGCCTTCCCAGCACTGAGCCTCTGAACCTTCCCTCTTTTCCTTTTATTCTGTCTTCAAGCGTCTTTAATTTCTTGTTGGATTTGTGCCTTGCGACCGGTACCTGTGCAGAGCCGTTCGATATGAAAGTGGTAACGTGGTATTGCAGAAGATCCCAAAGCTCGTCTATTATTATTTCAGGCGCGCCTGATTTTATGTTTTCAGCGAGTCTTTGATTTGTCCTGACTATATCCGTCAGCTTGTGTGTAAGATCATCTTCGCTTCTCTGGCCGTTTTCGAGCGTTATTGATGGCCTTATTGTTATGGGTGGCACCGCAAACAGAGAGATTATCATCCATTCTGGCCTTGAATAATCCGGATCCAGTCCAAAGAACTGAAGATCTGAGTCTTTTATCTTTTCCAGCTTTTCTAGTATGTCAACGGCTGTCAGCTTCTGCCCGTTCAATAAAAATGTGTATGGTTTCTCAAGTTTTATCTTCTGCTGCTTTTCTTTGCAGAATGGGCAGACATTCACGTTCTTTGCGTGCTTTACTATGGCTTTTATGGTCTTTATCTTCTTCTGATATCCTTCGGTTGCCTCCGCAGATAGTATGGTTTCGCTAAGTTTTTTAAGGGATGCCTCCGGGATGAGTATCCTACCGCACGAATTACACGTAGCATTAACGAGATTGTATACGTATGGAACTGTCTTCAGGTTGAAAACCGGCCTTGCAAGCTCAACATGCCCGAAGTGGCCGGGACAGTCCTTTATTGTATTGCCGCAGGTTTTGCATAGCAGTCCAGGGTCTGTTACGCCAAGTCTCAAATCTGAGAGCCCTCCGTCGACCGGAAAACCATCTATGTCGTACAGTTCAGAGGATGTTATCGATACAACGCTCATTTTTTGGATTAATTTCGGCGATAATATACCAAATTCCAATCCAGTTATCTTGCTGAATATAAAGTTCGAATCTAATTTCATACGCGGCTCCCCACAAGTATCTTCGGATATATTCCGACTGATTTTAGTTCGTCCAGCATTATCTTAAACGAAGCGGAAACCTCAACAAGCCTTATCGGTGCGTTTTCTCCATCTATCGGACAGTAACCTACCTTTTTCTTTATATTATATACAGCGGTCATTCCGCATTTAGTGCAGACTGGCATGGTTACTTTATCCGAATCGAAACGCTCTTTCAAAGACATAGCTGCTCCATAAGCCACGAAGCAGTCCTTCTCCATCTCTCCAAGCCTAAGACCCCCATGCTTGGACTTTCCTTCCGTCGGCTGCCTGTTCAACAGCTGAACCGGACCTCTCGCCCTCCACTGGATCTTGTTTGCAACGAAGTGCTTCAATCTTATATAAGCCATGTCACCGACAAATATCCTTACAGACATCTCCTCGCCGGTTATACCATTATACATAGTCTCTACGCCGTTGTCCCTAAAGCCGTATTTCTTTAATTCTGCTCTAAGCTCCTCTTCTGGCTCTCCTGTAAAAGAAGTGCCATCGACGTATCTTCCGCCCATTGCTCCGACTTTCCCGCCTATGAGCTCAAGAAGGTAGGCTAAGGACATTCTTGCAGGAAGAGAATAAGGTGAAAACAAAAGGTCAGGGACGATTCCAGAATAAGTGAAAGGCATATCTTCCTGTGGCAGAATCATTCCGACTACTCCTTTTTGTCCGCTCCTAGATCCGAACTTATCGCCTATCTCTACTTTTCTTTCCTGTCTGACTTTAAGAGAAACATATTTGTTTCCTTCAGTAGTCGAAGTTATAAAAACATTTTCTACAATTCCATTCTCTCCGGTCCTGCACTCAAGCGATGATTCAACTTGTTTCTGCACACCCAGCCTGAACTTGTCTATCGATGATATGAAACGTGGGGGGGATACGCGGCCGATAAGAACATCGCCACTGTCTACGTGCGCATTTGGAAATGCTATCCCGTCCTCATCGAGAAATTTGTAAGCATCCTCTGATCTGTATCCGCCTATATCTTTGTCCGGAACCGTTATCAGGTCGGTCTGTCCGCCGACGTATTTGGTCTCTTCTATCTTGTATGGCCTGAAAAACATCGACCTGAAAAGCCCTCTTTCCACGGATGATTTGTTTATTATAATAGCATCGTCCATATTGTAGCCAAGGTAAGAGATAACGGCCACTACTATGTTCTGCCCTATGACATGGTTCTTTATCCCGTCATTTTCGTATATTTTTGTCTTTACTATCGGTATCTGTTGGTCAACTGCAATCATTGATTCATTGTCTGCCCTTATCAGGTAGTTGGTTGAATATATCCCCACCCCCTGCTGGACGCTTTTTACTGCCGGCACATTTCTGTGGGCGTTACTGTGATTCACAAACGGCAGCATAGCTGCCTGAGTACCAAAAATTGAAAGAGGGGTTATTTCAAGGTGCGTGTGTTCCGGAGTCAGGTCCTCCTCATTCAGCGCTATATAGGTGTTTTCTTCTTCGTCTGCGTCTATGTATTCTATCTTGCCTGCGGTTACCAAATCATCCCATTTTATATGGCCTTCTATAAGCATGTCTACGTCGTCTTTTGTGACCAGCGGTTTTCCGTTCTTTACGACTATCAAAGCGCGAGTAAGTCTTCCTCCATCGGAGTTTATAAGCACTGTATCGGTTTCTTTTTTGTATCTTACGTTTACAAATTGCGGTATGTCCCCGCTGCGACGATCCTTTATTACGGCCTTTTCAAGAGCCGGTCCATCGTCAGTCCTACCGCACAATACGCCATTTATAAAAACAAAAGTCATAATCCCTTTACCCCGTACTTTTTTATCTTTTCCAAAATTTCCTTGTAATCTATTCCGTCATCTGATATCTTAGCCAGAACGGCTATGTTTTTCGTAAGGCCTATCTTTGGACCTTCTGGAGTTTCTATTGCGCAGAATCTTCCAAAGTTTGTACCATGAAGGTCCCTCGCCCTAAAATTCTCCCTGTTTGAAGTAAGAAGGGATTCCACTTTTCTCAGGTGTGATATAGTGGATGGGAAGCTGCGCCTGTCCAGGTGCTGTGTTATTCCGACTCTGCCGCCAACCCACTGGCCCGTTGCGAGCGCAGATTTTATCCTGGCGGTCAGCTGATCCGATGTGAATATGTACCTTGGACTTGGAACCTTGTCCCTCTTTATTCCCCTCTCGAAGTTATACTTTGCATCATTTATTACCTGCCTGAAAACGGATCTGAAAAGCATATCCATGTTGTAATACTCTGAATGAAGCCTCTTGTTCGAGTAGTGGTCTTTGTCTATTTCCGTCCCTTCCATTGCGTGTTTTAGGAGCAGCGACGCGACGTAAATCAAGTATTCCGCCTTTATTCTTCTGGATTCCTTTGTCCTCCCCAGGAATGGCAGCAAAACCGAGTCTAAATTTGCCTCGGCTGTATCCTTTGGATGCATAGAGTGAAGCGATTTACCTATGTACTCAAGGGCTTCTTTCTCGCTCTCTGATTCAAACGCGGTAAGGTTCATGCTTATAGTATTTTCAATGTCTTCATTTCCCTGAGCTATTCTCTTTATCAATGTCTCGTCGCCAGAAACACCAAGTGCTTTTATCAGTGTAACTAGCGGTGCTTTCTTTACTTTTCCGAATGTTATGTAGATGAGGTTGTTTGAAGAAAGCTGTATTGAGTGCGGGACTTTTATCGTATCAGAATCTGCGAATATCTTGCATGAATATATGAAGCCTTCCTGGTTATCTTTGTTTATCAGGATGTTATTTGGGGCCAAGTCCTCGGTGGTTATTATTATCCTCTCTGTACCGCTTATTATGAAATATCCGCCGGGATCATAAGGATCCTCTTTTGCTTTAATTAAGTCCTCCTGACTCATGCCGTACAGATTGCAGTACTTCGACTTTACAATCACTGGTATCCTGCCTATATTAACTTCTTCCTCTGCTATCTTCTCTTTATTGGCGAAATACGAAACGTTCAGCATCATCGGGGCGTCATATGTAAGATCTCTTATTCTCGCCTCCATTGGAGTTATAGATCTAGATATGCCATCTGCTTCGAGGATGTCTGGCCTGCCAACTGTTATCTTGCCTAATTTTATCCTAAAGTCTTCAGCGCCTGTAGGTTTTATTACAGGCTCGATGTCTGATTCGCTGTCAATTATTTTCTGCAGACCTTTGTCAAGGAAATATTCAAACGAAGTTATGTGGTGCGCAGCCATGCCTCTTGATTGGAGCGCAGAGATCAGCAGTGCCTCTTGGAATTTTTTGTCCATAATAATCACTTCGTAACGGCCCTGTAGTATTCTGATTCCCCGGCGGTTGGGCTCTTTCTGGTTATTTTTATGACATCCCCCTCAGAAGCTTTTAATGCTTTGACGGCAGGATCGGTTAGTTTTATTTTTGGCAGGTCTTTTTTTGAAACCTTGAATTTATCGAGAAGGGATGCTACTTCCTCTTGGGTTAATATCCTATAATTCGGAGACAAGCGACTTACAAAAACATCTATATCCAAGCAGGCAACCTCTTATAAAAACGATTTTGATGGTTACTTATGATAATTTGTAGTATTTAAAGCTTTCGATGGGAGATATATCCCTCAAAAGAAAGAAAATTTACTGATTTTTGGCTACCGCTAACCTGCTATGACTACCAGACGAAGTTATTTGGATACTGTAAAAAACCTCAAAGCATGCCGCGGTAAACGACATTATGACATACGATAGAAGGATGCTGCCTATAAGGTAGCGGTAGCCGATTCCGATGCCCGAAAATGCAGTCACCACGATGTAAAGAACCAGTAGAAGTATCGCTATAAAAATAAGAAAAAGCAGCAATGCCTTCGTAAAATGTGATTTTGCGGAATCGCGGGAAAATTTGGACGCTTCAAAGAAATTCGCACCTTTGTATACGGTAGACGAATCCATAAAGATATAAAGCGGCCCCAATATCAAGCCGGGAACAACCAAAAGTATAAGCCCTCCGATAGCCACCAGATATTTAAAAAACGTGGCGACGAAGAACCTTGGATAATTCCTGGCTGCGGATTTAAGCATGTCGATTGTTTTCGTCCGTTTATCGTGGCCTTTCTTTATGTAAAGTTCCAATTCCAGCAGGAAAATCGTTATAAAAACCGAGATCACGAATAAACTTAAGTATAAGTTTGCATCTGACTGCGTTTCGGGCGTCCTTATATTTGCCAG
>JAMCRB010000039.1 GCA_023380435.1 Candidatus Parvarchaeota archaeon
GCTCCTTTTTATCTTTGATATTCTGTTAAAATAAGGTAAAATATAATTATTTATAGGGGATCAGTTCAGTTATTTATATGGGGCTCGAAAGCGTAATAGACGAGTTTGACCATGGACTTGCAGAAGCCCAAAACGATGCGGATCTGAAAAACATCGCAAATTACCTGATGGACAGCCCGAAAGCAAAGGTAAAGTTCTTTGAGTATTTAATAGGGTCATATAGAGACGCGCATAAAAACGAGTATAAAGAGATGCCCAGAAAAAACGCCAGGTTCTCCCTGCTTTCAATTTTTTCTGTGGCCGGTTCTGCGGCAGCTACATGCTGTGCGTTTGCAATCCAGAGTCCGCTTTTCCTGCCATATCTGATGACCACAGAGATGATGACACTCGGTACGCTGCGCAATTACAGAAGATTCAGAAAAACCTTTGATGAAGAAGCGGCCGATAAAATCATGAAAGATACGATAGATAATGGTTACTTTAAGGACGCAATGAAGTCTTTTTACGGCAGTATATCCTGAAGAAAGGTCATTTAACCGGGCAGGCCTCGTCGACTTTCTTGAAAATGCGCATCAGCTCGCATAGGCTGTCATATCTCATCTTTAAATAAGGCATCGGCGGCGGAGAATAAACATTATATCTATTCACTGGCGCACATGTTTTTATAAGCTGGGCCAATCCCGTACCGCTGTCATAGAGAAAGGAACCATCTTTGGGGTCATATACCAAAAAACCTTTAATTGAATTATTTTTGTGCTCCAATGCCGTATAAAATTCAGTAGGGTACTTTTTTATCGTTGATTTATAATCCACTCCTGCTGACAAAAGCCGCTCGGGTGTCGTTATATATGTCAGTGGCCCTGCAGCCTTAGGAGACGAGAATTCCGCCTTTTCTAGGTTTCCATCTAATATATAGTCAAGATCGGCTATACCTATTGATGAAGAAAGAGCCTTGTCCGCCAATTTCTCAAAGTATTTACTATTCTTTCGTATCATATTATTATAAAGAGTTCTAAGGATAAATATGTTACTTCAGCAGCTCTGACGGCTCGAAATCCGCTATCCTCAATACTGACAGGGCCTTTACATTGGAAAGCGATGCTATGTCTTTGGATTCGAATATTTTGGAAAGGACGCTCCTTTCATCAAGGCTGCCGTCCGTTACGTCCCAGACCCTGTCGAAATTTGTCTCTAGGATTTTCAAGAGATTTGTCCCGTCCTCCATAAAAACGATGTAGCATTTCTTTTGGCTCTTCAAAAGCACCCCCACTTCGTCCTCTTCGAAGGCCATCTTCGCCTTTTTCAATTTTGTCAAAACAATGCGCCTGAGCAGTTCCTTGATGAAGTCCTCCTTTGTGAGGGACGCCGATACTATCTCTGGGAAGCTCTCGCGGGCTTTCAAAGTGGGCAACAGGAATTTTGACGCTTTCTCTGGTGAAAGCTCGATTTCTACTTCCTCAAGCATTCCTTTCTCTTCGAGCCTGCGCCTGGCCCTATTAAAGTCCTGTAGGCTGACGGAAGGCTGCATGTTTGACAGATGCTGGGAAATGTTACGGTAAGGGTCGCGTGACAGCTCTGAAAGTATCCTGCTTTCTAGCTCCTCCTCTTCATTTGATTTGAAGCTTGTAAACAAAGATTTATTGAGCCTGTTTTTCACGTCGATTATGGGCTGGGCCACGTCCTTGTTAACTTTCGTAAAATCAGGCCTCAAAACCACATAGGGAGAGATGTTTTGTGATGTCACTATGAATTCGCCCTGCTTCAGCGCTAGCGCGACCTGCCCGAAAGTCTGCTGGGCATTTCTTCCGAAAAGCCTGTCGATATCCTCAGACAGATTTATCCTGCCTACAAACTTTAAATTAGTGTTCTGTATCGCGCTTGAAAGGAGTGCCGAGGCCTGCTGGTCTGCGAATATGAACCCGACCCCCAGCTCGCGTATCTTTGATATTATCGAGTGTATGGCCGGCAGCCCTGCAGCATAATCCTTCTCCTTGTTGGCGTCTAAAATAGTGTGCGCGTCGTCTATGACCACAACCTTATACAATTTGCCCCTTTTGGAAGGGTCGTTCATGTTCATGTAATACAGATAGGATAACATTAGCGATGCAGTGAATCCCTGCTCTACCGCTCCAAGCCGGTCCAGGCCGACGACTAGATTGAACTTGTCTAGCTTGCCTAGCGCTGAGCCCGTGTTGCAGTCGAACATCTTTGTAGACGACAGGAGACTGCGTATCCTGCCGAGAGTGACGCTTGAATAGCTGTTCTTGGGCGCTGTTGTCTCAAAATAATACGCCAGGTCCCTAAGCGACGGCGGATAATCCTTTTTCCAGCTGTTGTAAAGCCCGAGAACGGATTCCAGTAAAAAGTCCCTGCTCCCGATCAGAAGAGAAAAGTTGCTTGAGAACACATCAGCGAAATGAAGGGCCCATTCAGACTCGGGGACTCCTGCCGGGGGCTCCAATGGATTTATTTTTAGATCCCCTTCATCGACATAAAACGTGTTTTCGTCTATTCCAAGGAAGCGGTAATCTCTCTTCATGTCAAAAAGAAGGAACGTCAGCCCGGCCTCTTTCAGCTTTCTTAAGATGGTCGTTATTAGAGAGGTCTTTCCGTGCCCTGTTGCTGCGACTATGAGGATATTCCTGTTGAGGTCATCATTTGAAAGCATGAACCTGCCCATGGGGACCCCATCAAAAGACATTTCGCCTATCTCTATGCCGTCCTTCGGCATGGATACTGACGGCAGAGACTGCGCTAAGTCGACGAGCGGGAATTTCAGCCTGAGTTTGTTTAAATCAGAGTATATGCGCGAAAGCAGGAAGGTCTGCATATTAAAATCGTATGTCCGCAAAAACCGCATCAGCAGATCCCTCAG
>JAMCRB010000040.1 GCA_023380435.1 Candidatus Parvarchaeota archaeon
TCATAATAGCGACAGGTGTATTCATACTCGTACTGGGCCAGGTCTTCAACATAGTAATAGCCCTTTTCGAGGCAGGGATACAAGGAGCAAGGCTGATTTATGTCGAATTCTTCTCCAAGTTTTTCACAGGGAACGGGACACAGTTCTCCCCTTTTAAAATAAAGCGTACGCTAACAAAGGATAAATATCTCAAACCATCCCGAGCGGAAAAGAATTAATAATACAAAAGACATGATGTGTTATGGCGAAGAAAAAATCAAAAGAATCGGAGTGCTGCTGCGGGTGCGGCTGCAAATGCGGAAGTAAAGGCGGAAAAACGAAATGCAACTGTGAATGCTGCAAATAAAAATCAAAAATCTTTTGGCCTGCTCCGAAGTAGTTAGACGGCTTTTGCCTCAATTAATGTATCTCTTCACTTTTTGCCGATGTTTTCTGGCAGAAAAGCGAAAACAAACACTACAAAACCTATTGCTATGAATACTTCCACCGCCGCCAATGGCGCCAATCCCAGTTTATAGAAAAATGCGGTTATCAGCATTATAGCTAAACCCAGGAAAAACAGGGGATATTTGTGCTTTGCGGATATCAGGTGCATACTATATCACCTTAAGGAATGTAAAATCTATAGGCAGCCCGGCTGAAAGCGCCCTAAGGTAAAGGTCGACTCCTATTATTATGACAAGGCTTATAAGCGCCCAGTCTTCGTGATGTCTGTTGAGCATCGACTGGAAATTAAAGAAACTCTTTCTTTGCTTTGGGGCAAGAGTGCAATCATAGCATCTTACGTTGCCGCCTGCGAAAACGTGCCTGAACGCATGGCATGAAAGCACCCAGATGGTAAGGGCAAGGGCATTTAGCAGCAGAAGCAGGCTGCCCAATCTTAGTATGAACCCGCCGAGATATGTTACAGAAACGTAAAAATCGTAGTAAAAGAAAGGGAGAAGTGCTATGCCTGCGTAAAGAAGGTACCTGTGCAGATTGTTAAAAGCAAAAAGCGACGTCTCACCTGAATATCCTCTTGATGCGGAATCCATCCTCTGGTCTATCGCGCAGCTCTCCGGGTGGTTGAATATGTGCCTGTAGTAATCCTTCCTGTAGGCGTAACATGTGAGCCTGAAAAGGCCTGCGACCGGGACTACCAGTATTGTCGGCGAGTAGAAAGGGTCTATGTACCCGCTGAACTCCTTTACTGGAAAAACGAAAAGAGCCGCCATGCCGAAAGCAAGTATTAGTATAAAAGACCACAGTCTCCAATTGGGCTCGAACAATTCAGGTATAATCGATTTTATGGTTTTTACAGCATTTGCCATCTTTATTTCCCCCTGACTTTCTTTATGAACCTTGTAATCGGATCATAATAATTGTCCACTATGGATTCTTTTTCCGGTATTATCGCGTTGTCGGTTATTTTTATGTGCTCCGGGCAGACTTCCTGGCAGCACTTTGTTATGTTGCAGTAGCCTGCTCCGCCCTCGTTGTGGAGGAACTTTGATCTGTCTATCGAGTCCATTGGATGTGTATCCAAAGATGCGACTTTGACCATGTGCCTTGGACCTACATAATCTGCTTTATGCTCCCTTATCACATGACATATGTCCTGGCACAGGAAGCACTCTATGCATGTCCTAAATTCCATCGAGCGGGTAACATCTATTTGGTCTATTTCCCACGGCACTTTAACGCCTTTTTTCGGAGAAAAGCCCGGGATCCTTTTCTCGATTTCCCAATTCTGGCTTACATCAGTCACCAGGTCTTTTACTATAGGATAGGCCTTCATAGGAGAGACGGTTATCTCTTCAGACAGGGTATCAAGCCTTGTCTTGCACATCAACCTCGGAAACCCGTTTATCTCAGCAGAACATGAGCCGCATCTTGCTGCTTTGCAGTTCCACCTTACGGAAAGCGTCGGGTCGAAATTTTCCTCTATATAATGGATTGCGTCTAACACGACCATCCCTTCCTGTATGGGGACTTTGAATTCCTGGAACCTGCCTTCCTTGTCTTTCTCCGGATCGAATCTGTATACTTTCAGCGTAGCTTCGGCTGCCATCAATATACCTCCTCTGGCACGAGTTTCTTAAGTTCGGGCGGCATCTCTTTCACTTTTGATGTTGCAAGCCTTACTTTATCCCCAAATTTTACGCAGAGTATGTTTTTCTTCCATTGCTTGCTTTTCTTTGGATAGTCGCTCCTGAAATGCGCGCCCCTGCTCTCTTTCCGTTCAAGCGCGCTCATGGCCAGAAGCTCGCCGATTGTCAGCATGCTGCCAAGTTCGAAGCACTGGACTAGTCCCGGGTTATACTTTATTCCGCCGCCTACACCAACGTCGCGGTACTGTTTTTTCATTTCCCTTATCTCCTTCAATAGCGTTAAAAGGTCGTTTTCATTCCTTATTATCCCGGCGTATTTTGACATCGCTTCCCTTAATCTGTCAGTCAGAGAGTATGGGTTTACGGGCGATTGCTTGTTGAGGAAGGCGTTTATCCTTGAGATTTCGTCCTTTACTGTCTTGTCGCTAATCTTCTTTTCTTTGGATTTCTTTGCGTATTTTGCTGCTGCCAGCCCGACTTGCTTGCCGAAGACCAATAAATCTGCCAGTGAGTTGCCGCCCAGCCTGTTTGCGCCGTGGACTCCGGCTGCGGCTTCTCCTACTGCAAACAAGCCGTCTATGTTCGACTGACTCGTTTCAGGGTCCACTCTTATACCGCCCATGTAGTAATGAACTGTAGGGGCGACTTCCATCTTATCCTTGGTTATGTCGACGCCTGCAAATTCCTTAAATTGCATATACATCCCCGGTAACTTTTTCTTTATGAAAGCTTCGCCTTTATTTGATATATCTAAGTAGACTCCCCCGTGCTCCGTTCCGCGGCCTTCTATTATTTCGTGGTATATCGCCCTGGCAACCACATCCCTTGCATCCAGCTCTTTTTTCTTTGGAGAGTATGTTAGCATAAACCTGTCGCCTTTGGCATTTAGAAGAATCCCTCCTTCGCCGCGAACGCCTTCCGTAACAAGAAGTCCCTTTACTCCTGGCGGCCACACCATCCCCGTCGGGTGGAACTGTATCATCTCCATATCCTGCATGACTGCCCCAGCCTGGAAAGCCAGTGCTATTCCGTCGCCTGTCGTTTCCCATGAGTTGGATGTCACTTTATACAGCCTGCCGCAGCCGCCTGCAGCTATTATCACGGTTTTTGCCTGAAAAGCGACTATTTCGCCGGTTCTGAGCTTGAATCCTACTGCTCCAAGGACTTCTTTGTCCTCTACAATCAAAGTGGTTATGAAAACTTCATCCATTATCCTTATGTCACGGTGGAGGGCCTGCTCTTCCAATGTCCTTATTATCTCAAGGCCCGTCTTATCGCCGACGTGACATAGCCTTCTATAAGTATGAGCACCGAAAGCTCTTTGCATAATCTTCTTTTCTGGGGTACGATCGAAAAGCGCACCGAATTTCTCCAGCTCAAACACTCTGTCCGGTGCTTCTTTTGCCAGTTTTTCAACAAGGCGCCAGTCGGATATGTACACGCCCTCCACTATAGTATCAGAGAAATGGACCTTCCAGTTATCCTGCGGATCTACGTCTCCCAGAGCTGCAGCGATGCCACCTTCTGCCATCACAGTATGGGCTTTGCCGAGCAAAGATTTGGAGACTACGGTAACGCTTGCACCCTGATCAAATGCCTCGACTGCCGCCCTGAGGCCTGCCCCCCCTGCCCCGATTATAAGAACGTCTGTGTTTATCCTTGTGAAATCCGGATTTGACATAAATGAATTAAAACTTCATAATTTATATAGCTTCAAGCCGGATTCTTTAATGAATAGTGCTTTCCCTTGATATGTTTTTTGAGAATCGCATCGGATTCCGTTTCAAAGCCGCATATCTCGCACTGCTTTATTGCTGTTCTTCTGTGCTTTGATAGCGACAACTCATCGACGAAATCCCTGCCGCATACACTGCATAACATAAAGGTATAAATTTAACACATCAATATAAAGACTATGAGGTTCTACGAACTGAGCGGGTACTTCCTAAAATTAGAGGGTACTACCAAAAGACTAGAGATGTTCGATATACTATCAGAGGCTTTTTCAAAATCTAACAGCGAAGAGATAGGTAAGATCGTATATCTGATACAGGGCGAGCTCATGCCCGCTTTTTTCAACGTACAGTTCGGCGTAGCCGATAAAATGGTCGAAAAGGCGATAGCTGAAGCTTATGGAGCTAAACTTGACAAGGTAGAATCTGAATACAAAAAAGTTGGTGATCTTGGAAAGGTCGCAGAGAACGAAAACAAAAGCGAGAATGGCTCAAAGCTGAGCGTGTCCGAGGTATACGACGAACTCTTTTCAATAAGCAAGATATCGGGTGAAGGCAGCGTCGAAATAAAGATAAAGACACTGGCCGGGCTATTCAAAAAAACATCAAAACTTGAGGCAAAATACATAGCAAGGTTTGTCATAGGCAGGCTCAGGCTTGGAACGGGAGAAGCAACAATAATGGAGGCGCTTTCAAAAGCGAAGACCGGAAAACGCGAGTTCAAGAAGGAGCTCGAGAAAGCATTCAATTTCTGCTCCGACTTGGGGTACGTAGCGGAGATTTTCTATAAAAACGGGGAGGAAAGCATAAAAAGATTTAAAGTACAGGTAATGAGGCCTATCCGGCCGGCTCTTGCAGAGAGGCTCAGTTCTGCGAAGGAGATAATAGAGAAACTCGGCAAATGCGCACTTGACCAGAAATTCGACGGGTTCAGGGCGCAGGTCCATAAGAGGGGGGATGAAGTGAAAGTCTTTTCCAGGAACCTGGAGGATATAACTAACTTCATGCCCGAGGTAGTGGCAGAAATAAAGAAAATAAAGCATGGGAGGATAATATTTGACAGCGAATCACTGACGTATGACGAGGATACAAACACGCTTTACCCATTCCAGATAACCATACAGAGAAAAAGAAAGCACAATGTCCTGGAGACATCTGAGAAATACCCGCTAAGGTTATTTGTATTCGATATAATGCTTTTGGATGACGAAAGCCTTGTCGACAAGCCTTACATAGAGCGCAGGAAAATAATAGAGAAGCTGTTTCCAGAGGACGCGATAATATCTAAATCAAAGATAATAATAACTGAAAGCGAGAAAGAATTTGAAAAGTTCTTTGACGACACGATAAGCAGCGGCCTTGAAGGAGTCGTGGCTAAGAGGCTGGACGGGCATTATTCTGCAGGGGCAAGGAACTTCAACTGGATAAAGATAAAAAGATCGTACAAATCAAGACTAAACGATACGATTGATTTGGTGATACTGGGGTACTTCAAAGGCAGAGGCGCAAGAGCGGACCTCGGTATTGGGGCAGTTTTGGCGGGGGTATACGATGATAAAGACGACAGCTTTAAGACAATCTCAAAAGTCGGCTCTGGCTTCTCCGAGGAGCAGTTCAGATCCCTAAAGAAAATGCTTGATGACATAAAGGTAGACCAAAAGCCTGCCCGGGTGGATTCGATTATGGTGCCGGATGTCTGGGTTCAGCCCAAGTACGTCATAACTGTGAAGGCGGATGAAATAACACGCAGCCCAATGCACACCGCCGGGATGGAGAATGAAGTCGGGTACGCTTTGAGGTTTCCAAGGTCAGTTTCATTCATCAGGGAGGACAAGAACGCTAACGATGCCAACACAGTAAAAGAAATAAAGGAGATGTTCAAGGAACAAAAGAATCTAAAGGTAAGCTAAGTGGATCAAAAACAATCAGATTATTTGTAGTTGCTAGTGAAAAGTGCTCCGTCATCAACCAAATTAAATCCATGACCACTGTAATCTTTCAAAGTCCCATTAAGCGGCCAAAATGCAACCAGACCATTCGAAATAATTGGGCCGCCGTTTATACCTTCATTATAAATATTCATTAATTCCTGAGCAGACAGGGAAGAGTTATAAAGCTGCAAGTCAGTCAGATCTCCTATTAAGCCAAAATCTCCGCAGGAGAAGGAAGCCCCAACCGCTATGTAGCCATCACTATATCTGGAATTACCAGAATCACCCACAACTGACTGAGTCGATCCTAGTTGAAAAAGACCATAAGTACTATTTATAGATGCGGCAAAAAAGTACCAGCTGTTATTGAAAACGCTTACAGAGAAAGAATTGGAATGTATATCATTATCACAGGTATGTATTACGTCCTGCGGCGCCGGTGGAGTAAATATGAACGCAGCATAACGACCAGTAGTAGGAGTAGGACCAAAGTAAAAGAGCCCATCTGCCATCCATTGACCTGTATTACCGGGTCCATTCTCTTTCGGCATCTTGACCCAGCCAGTTATTGTAAATGTGAAGTTACCCACGTCTGCCAAACCTGTAGAAGCCGGCAAAGTATAATACATGTAACTATTATCATTAGAAGTTGTTGTTGAGACATTGTATGGAGCGGCAAAACTAGCAACAAATGGTTGCAAAATTGTTGAAGTCGCAGTTCCTGCTACCGTTCCAGTTGAGGTATACGGTCCCGGGAATATCTGGCCAGGTTCGGTGTAGTTTACCGTTACAGCCAGAGAATAACGCGAGCCTGCTGCCGGACAAATGTTTGGTACTGAAAAGATATAAGTCGATGTGGGCTGGATTATGGGACTTGAATCTACAGTCGAATTTGGCTGAAATGTAGATATTTGACCGGTAGATGATTTTGCTGTGACACTGGTGATATTTATTGGGTAGCCAGTTGAATCGCCTAAACTTATTCTCAATACCCCGTTGGCTGTGCACTCTCCTGTCACGCTACCTAAATTGGAGAAACCGGTGACTGTTGATGACAACGAGGATGCTGGAGAAAATATTCCCAGACTGTATAAGACACCTGCTACGATGACGATGACCAGTATGGCCCAGCCATATGTCATCATGTATTCCAATGCAGACTGAGATTTATGCGTCGGACTCATATTATAGAGAAAAAGAGAGTAGATAAATAGTTTTCATACATCACCGGGACGATTCAATTTATAAAGATACAATAACGCTACCCGCACCAACAAAGAAAAAGAAATGTTAAAGGAACAAAAGAATCTAAAGGTAAGCTAAATTTTGGACAATAATCATGTTAGTCAAATCACTTAGAACTAATGAGTACTGTTGTTAAACCGGTATTTTTATGTAAGTTTATAAATTATTTATAATTGCTTGTTATGCTCGCATTATGCTCTGAAAAGCTGGATGAAGTCCCGTATAAATTATTAAGAGTTCCATTTAAAGACCACCAACCCACTAAGCTATTATTTTTTATAACTGGACTGGAATAAAGACCTGCATTGTATGCAGCTTCAAGTTGAGTTGGGGAGAGCGAGGAATTGTACACCTGTACATTAGAGATATAACCATAAAACGGCCAGCCACCAAAGCAATAGAAGTTTGAACCAACAATAAAGTCGCCCCCTGTGGTATAGCCAGCCGTATTAGAGGTAGAGCCGGCTTCGCCATTTATATTTATGTAATAATCTGGTTTATTTACCGAAACTGCTATAAAATCCCACTGATTTGGTAAAATACTGCCTGCAGAATATATATAAGTGTCTGCGGCGGAGCAACGATGCATAAATATATCACCAGGGCCGCTGCTTGCTATTGATTGATCTGTATTAAAACTAGCTATCGCTAATTGATTGGAAGTATAACCGGAGGTGTCATTTGGCGGAGGTACTGTTACGTAATCTGGTGTCAGCGGGTATAGCCACATAATCACTGTAAAAGAATTATTTGTGCCTACTACAGAACCAACGCTTGCATTAATATAACTTTCCGGGAAATATGTCCATGACTTTGCAAATTGTATATAGGACCATGAGAAATATTTAAATCCATTAAAACTTGCAACAAATTGTGGCAGTACTGTAGAAGTCGTAGTGCCAGCTACCGTTCCAGTTGAGGTATACGGCCCTGGGAATATTTGGCCAGGTTCGGTGTAGTTTACCATTACAGCCAGAGAATAACGCGAGCCTGCTGGAGGACAGACGTTTGGAACAGAGAATATATAATTTGAGGTCGGCTGGATTATGGGACTTGGGTCAACAGTTGAATTTGGCTTGAATGTGGATATCTGACCGGTAGATGATTTTGCTGTGACGCCGGTGATGTTTATTGGATAACCGGTTGAGTCTCCTAAACTTATTCTTAAGATTCCATTAGCAGTGCACTCTCCTGTAACACTACCAAGGTTCGAGAAACCGGTGACCGTTGAAGATAGAGAAGAGGCCGGCGAGAATATCCCTAAACTGTATAAAACTCCTGCGACGATAACGATGACCAGTATGGCCCAGCCATAGGTCATCATATACTCCAATGCGGATTGGGATTTGTGATTTAGGCCCATATGATAGAGGAGAAGAGAGCAAATAAATAGGTTTCATTACGACAGTGGCGAACCATACGAAATGTCCGTTTTTATCGAGTAACGGTTTAAACTTCAAGTTTGCATAAAGATCCTTTTTGATTAAATGATTTCTTAGATAGTGAAACTATATTTATATTATGTCCCTCCTGATTTAGATGTATATTTTGCCTATGGTGAAACCCAGTTCACGTTTGTTGCAACGCCATTGTTATTATTGCCAGAATAATCATTCGCGTTGCCATCCAAAGGCCACCAGCCTACTAAACCTGCATTCGGCAGAGGGGCACCGCCCACACCACTAGAATAAAGCTCAAGAATTTGAGCATTTGACAATGATTTATCATATACTTGAACATTTGCTATCTCACCATTAAAATAAGATCCGCCCCAATCCCCTATCGTTAAAAAAGAATTTTTTGCGGTGTCGAGTGGGACATTACTAGTAAATGTTCCGGTTGATTTCTGCCCATTTAACCATACTGTCATTAAAGTGCCTCCAGAATAATTATAAGCTAAAAACTCCCAGCCATCTAAAGGTATAGTAGAACCAGAGTACCAATAATCATTATAGTTGCCAACAAAATAACTGTCTCCTGAATTCCAATCCAGGAGGCCCGAATAATTATCAAAGTAGGGAGCAGAATTCCCGCCGCCGCCTCCCACTGCCATTCCATAGTATGCCACACCTGAATCTTGTCCGCCTATGCCGGTATAAACCCAAGCTATCCCTGTTCTTGGAGAGGAACCGGATGGAAATACCGTGGTACTACTAGTGGAGATATAACCGTTGTTTGAAAAACTTGGAACCAGATTAGAATTAGTATTAACTAGGACGTTAGTTACTTTACCAGTGGAAATATATGGCCCCGGAAATACCTGTCCCGGCTCTGTATATGTTATAGTAGCCGAGCCTGCATAAGAGGAAGAAGACTTGTTGCATGCGCCGTTGACATAAAACACCGCGGAAGCTCCATCGCCTAGTATAGAGCTG
>JAMCRB010000041.1 GCA_023380435.1 Candidatus Parvarchaeota archaeon
TATCGTGGCCTTTCTTTATGTAAAGTTCCAATTCCAGCAGGAAAATCGTTATAAAAACCGAGATCACGAATAAACTTAAGTATAAGTTTGCATCTGACTGCGTTTCGGGCGTCCTTATATTTGCCAGAGATAGATGAGGAGAAAGCCCGAAAGTAGAGAATAGCCCCAGATAGTTTAATGCAAAAATTGACAGGAACATAAGGACAAAAATCAGCAGCAGCGCTTTATTTCTCAAAAACGAAAGCCCATTTAATAAATCTTTTGCAAAATTCCGGTAACTATACTCATTGGACATAAATTAGCTTAGTAGTTTTTGGTTAATAAGTTTATTCGACTTGTTTTTATAGTAAATCTTCCCAGAAAACTCGCATAGTTCATAAACAGGGCAGGACCCGCAAAGCGGCGAAATTGGTTTGCAGATTTCGCGTCCGAATGTCACTAAAAGGTGGTTTAGCACGATTGCGCGGTTTTTTGGAGTTATGCTTTCCAGCTTCTCCTCTATTTTTACCGGCTTCGTTCCTTTCTGTACTATACCCAGCCTCTGCGAAACCCTGCTTACGTGCGTATCAACGGGTATAAACGGCAGGCCGAAACCCCATACGAGTACCAGACTGGCTACTTTATCACCGACGCCCGGCAACTTCATAAGTTCTTTTTTATCATGTGGAACCTTGCCGCTGTATTCATCCAGCAAAACCCTGCAGGTCGCCTTTAGAAGACGTGCTTTAGTCCTGTAGAATCCCACGGGATATATCGCATCGCGTATCTGCTTTTCACTCAATTTTAGGATGGCCTCCGGGCTGCCAGCAAGTTTTAGAAGTCTATCCTGTGCCGGGAATGTCGTGGTGTCCTTTGTCCTCGTGGAAAGGATACCATGGATTAGAATCTTGAACGGCCTTTCACGGCGGGGCAATATTTTATATTGCTTTTCCAATACGTTTACAGCCCTTAGGAAAGTCCGCTTGTCCATTGAATTTATCTAATCCACATAGTATTTATATACTGCGAGATAAAATCTCAGATTATGGTAGAGCGCGCTTTGGCATCGGGGATAAAGTATCTTACAGACAAATATGACATCGACTTCGATGAAATAGCAAAAAGAATAAATGAAAAAAAATACGACAAAGTTGCAATACAAATACCAGACGGCTTTAAAATGCATGCACTGGAGATAGCAGATCTTTTACACGAAAAAACCGGCGCTGAGATATACATCTGGGGAGGAAGCGCCTACGGAGCATGCGATATACCCACTGGTCTTGAAAAGCTGGGTATAAAGATGATAATACAATTCGGCCATGCAAGGTTCAGAGCAGATGAAATCAAACACCCCACGGAAGTAAAAAAATGATAAAAATTGGAATAGATGAGGCCGGACGCGGCCCCGTCATCGGGCCGATGGCGATAGGCGGAGTAGCACTCGACGAAGAGACTGCCATCAGATTCAAGAAAATCGGCGTTAAGGACTCCAAGCTTCTGAGCATACGAAGGATAGCCATCCTTGAGAAGGTAATAATGTCTGAAGCGGCCGGGTACACTGTAAAGACGATCAGCCCGCAGGAAATAGATGACAGGTTCTCGGACCACAAAAATTTGAACTATCTGGAGCTAGACATAATGAGCGAGATAGCCAACGAATTGAAAGGCGACATTGTCATAGTAGACTCGCCAAGCGCAAACACAAAACGGGTTAAGTTATACCTCGAAAAAAAGATCAATGAGAAAAAAATAATAGCAGAAAACTACGCAGACAGGGATTACGTCGAGGTTTCAGCGGCATCGATACTTGCGAAGGCCAGACGAGAAAGAGAGGTGGAAAAAATAAAAGGCGAATGGGAATATGACTTCGGAAGCGGATATCCTTCTGACCCGAAAACGAAGGAGTTTCTGGCTCTGCTTGTAAAGAGCGGCAGGATAAACGAAAAAAAGTATTCTAATCATATAAGGAAAACGTGGGGGACGATTAAAAGATTCAAGGACGGCTCTCTTGATGATTTCTAGACGAGCTTGTCGGCTATTTCCTTTGGTATCGGAACGGCTTTCCAGGTATTTTTATCTATAGTAACTTGGGTTATGAAGCCTTCGCAGATAAAATCAGAACCGCGCATGATTTTAAAATCAAAGCGTATCGCTTTGTCTGACACTATATTTGAGGAAAGGTGTACGGTCAGCTTGTCGCCTACTCTCGCAGATTTGTGGTATTTGGCATTCGACTCGACTACTACAAACCATACGTTCTCATTTGCCCGTGGAAACATCATACCTATCCTTTCATATGCAAATGCCTCCAATGCGTCAGTAAAGAACCTGTAGTAACCTGCGTAATGGACTATCGCCTGTGCGTCTGTGTCGTATATTTTTACGGTTTCCTCAAAAATAAAATCTTCTGCCATTTTACGATGGTAGGAACTCCTTACCTAATTGGTTCAAAAGGTCCAGGTTTCCCTCAAAATACTTTCTTGCGAACTTGAACCTTTCTACCAAGTAATCTGCCACTGCCTTTTTCAGGTCAGCAGGGTGCAGCTTTTTTTCTGAAAATAGCGCTTCAAGTTCGCTGTAGTTGGTTATCTCCAAGTCGCCTCCAAATTTTGCGTCTCTGTAAATTTTGAACTTCCCTTCGGCCGGCAGGATGAAAAAACCGACTAGCTGGAGAAGCAAATTGTCGTGCGTCATTCCCTCTGGGCAGTAAGCGCTGTTTATCTTTCTTCTTATCGCCTCTTCCGAATCATATATCTTTATGTTGCTTTCTGGGACCGAGGAACTCATCTTTGTCCCGGGGCCCCGTATCGATGCTACGAGCGGCGTCATCACTTCTATCCTGCTTCTGTATCCAAGAGCGGGCATGTACTCCCTGGCGAAAGCAAATATGTGTCTCTGATCTATGCCGCCGAGCTGTATGTCCACATCTAGATATTCTTCGTCAAGGGCTTGCATTATAGGGTATATCAGCTCGCTCACTTTCGGGTTTTTCATCCTTGTAACTTCCGACGCAGCACGAGTGGCTCTGTCGACTGTAGCGATAGTAGACATTTTCAGAACATCCAAAATATAGTCACTTTTAATCTGATAATCGGATCCCCTCACGAATTCCGGCTGCTTTTCCCAGTCAAATGCAAGTTCTATGCATTTTCTTGTGTATTCAACTCTTAAGTCAAGATCCTCCCACTTCGATTTTTGGTCATCAAGCACTGAATGCACATCGGCCAAAAGCACTTTGGTTGATATGCCGGCTTTTTGAAAATCGACGAGTTTTGATAAGGGAATAAGATGACCGAGATGAATCGACCCTGTTGTCGCCCGACCTATGTAGGCGGACATTTGCCTGCCTTCGTCTAATGCAGTCTTAAGTTCTTTTTCGGTTATTATCTCTACCGTGTTTCTTTTTATGAGTTCTAGACCCTTATCTACATCCATCCTTATAGATGCCATTTGCAGTTTTTATATATTTATTGCCTAGAAAGTGCGGGTATTTGGCGCTTTTGTCTACTTAGCTTGCTTTTTTTCCGACAGTTCTTTCTGCCTAAGCTCGGCTTTGAGCTTGGCTACCTTTTTCTTAAGACGGTGGTATTTTCCCGCGTCAGCTGGTTGCAGCCCTTGCGTTCTCTTTATGTTCATCTTCAGAAGTTCCATTTCCAGGTCCTTCAGATTTTCTTCCATCCTTAAATTCAACCTCTTTAACTGTGTGCTCCGGTGCGACGATGGTCACTTTTATCCCGATAGACCCTCTTTTCAGCACCAGCTGCCTTTTCGCTTTTTTAACCCCGAAGTTCTCCAGCTGCCCTGTCTTTGGCATAACGCTTCCGTGCGGCCTGAATTTGAAATGTGCAGCGCGCTCTTTTATGACGCCGCCTATCTCTATCTCCACGCCTTTGGCACCGGCTGCCATTATATCATCCATAGCCCTGTGAGCTACAATCTTGTACTTCATCGGACCTAGCTTTGCTATTTTGAAAGCGATAGAATCTGCGACAGTCTCCGGGTCCAGAAGCGCATTGTCTACCTGGTCAACGTCAATATGCGGAGGCTCCTGCTTAAAGTAGACTCCCAACTCTTTTGATAGATCTCTGAGTATCTGATTTGCCCGTGTAAGAAGGAACCCCGGCTTTGTCGTCCTGACCACTACTTTTATGCCAAGCGGCGTTTTCTCAATTATCACTGAGCTTATCCCGAAGCGCATAAGCCGCTTCATCACCATCTCCCTTGCGACTTGGTCGGTCGTACGCGAACTAATTATCTTTCTTGGCAGCATCTGTCTTTTCACCTGTTTCTTTACTTACTTCGCCGGCTTTAATACCTTTTTCCTGTATTTTTGGATTCTGTTCCTTTGCTTGAGCTTCGTCTTCCTTTTTTTGCTCTTCTTTTTTCTCTACCTTCTTTCTTTCCTGGTCTATAACCGTATATATCGTTATGTTCGTCCTTTTCCCGCGCCTGTATACCTTTCCGCCACCGTATCTTGGATATGCGCCTCTTCCAAGTTCATATCCGCTTACTTTAAGTCCGGATACTTCGAATCCCATGTACTTCGCGTTTGCTTGCATCTCTTTCAGCATCCTTATTATCTGAAGCGAGGCTTTCTTGGGGTAGCCTGCCGGTATGCCATGCTTGTGGCCTTTACTGGGGTATTTTATGAATGGTACGAAATCCTGCTTGAGTCTGACTCTCTCCAGGTACTTTATCGCCTTTTCCACGTTCTTGCCTTTTATTGATTCAGCTATTTCGTGAACATGCTTCTTAGAGATAGGAAGCCCTTCCCTTGTGCAGGAGACTTTTGTTGGCATAAAGACCTACTTAATCGGGACAAACCCGCTTGAACGTGTTGCCCTAAGGCCCGGTGAGTTGTGTCTGACTTGTTTGGTTGTAAGCGCGTATTCTCCAAGACGGTGGAATACCATCTGTGGTTTTATCTCTACTGGTACAAACTCTTTGCCGTTGTGGATATGGATGGTAAGCCCGACAAAATCAGGGAGTATTACCATCTCCCTTAAGTGGGTTCTTATCGGCTTAGATTTGGCCGCTTTCTTCTTCAGGTTTTTCAGGAACAGAGTCTCTTCCTTGGAGTAGCCTCTTTTCATTACCCTTCTTACGTCTGAATTCACTATCTTCATCATCTCGGTTTTGTCCAAAGATGCGAGATCCGCTACTTTCTTTCCCCTGTAAATGTACTCTTCCATCACTACCTTCTCATCCCGGTTCTCTTCGGCGCTATCGAACCGACTTTAGCGCCAGGCGGCGCCCCCCTCGAAACACTCTTGGATTTGTGCTGTGTGCTTCTACGCTTTCCGCCGAATTTGTGCTCATACGCGTTCATAGCGACCGCTGCAGTCATCGGCCAGTACCTTGCCCTTGCGTATATAAGGTGATATTTGTTTCCTGCCTTATAAAAAGGCTTCTCTTTCCTTCCGGCGTTTGCTATCCTGCCGATTATTGCTTTGCACTCTGGATTAAGGCGTATTGTCGCTCCACTCGGAAGCGAAACTGCTACATTATCCTCAGACGATTCTGCGATTTTCGCGCTTGTGCCCCCTGCCCTTACTATTTTGCCGCCGTCTCCGGGTTTCAGCTCTACGTCGTAGACATCTGTGCCGGGAGGTATGTTCTTTAGCTTGAGTATCGAGCCAGGCAAAACAGAACCTTCTTTTAAATAGCCAATATCCTGCCCTACGTAAGCTCCCATAAAAGCCGGGAGAAAGGTCGTTTGGCCGTCTTCAAATTTTATCTCCATCAACGGAGATGTCCTGTAAACGTCATGGATGAGCTTAGTGACCCTTGCATTCATGCTGGTATCTGATCTTATCAGTTTGGATACTCCAACCGCCCTGAAACTGTTGGCTCTGAATACCCTGCTTTTTCCCCTTCTCCTAGATCTTGGTATCTTCATAACGTATTTTTATGTTATTATGGCTATTTAAAAATATTGAAATAGCTTTTATTTATCTATGCTTTCACTCCTTATTAAGCTTAACGCTCCACGGTAAATCAGAGATAAAAGCGAAGATTAAAATAGAGAAAATGATTAAAATCGAAAGCTACATGGATAATTAGATATGATTTACGACGTGCACGATTTGAATTTCATAAAGAAATCCTTTATCATCTATGAAGGAAAAACAGAGCGGATATTGATATACAGGAAAGTCGGCGAAAGCTCTTTTCACTACGAGTTCGCGTGTCCGAAATGCGGGTATAAGAATGATTATTTGGGAATGCTCGAAAGCAAAAAGATCAAAGAAGGAGGAAAAAACAAAGAATACTACATCGTTAAATGCCAGAAATGCGGCACGGACTTCCGCGTAGAAAAATTGAAGCCGGGCAAAAAACATGGCTGATTTACTGGATGCAACTAAAACTCTGATAAAAGACTACGGGATAAACGACGCAAAAATAAAAGACCAGATATTCCTAGTCGACGAAGGCGTTCTGGATAGGGAGGTAATGAGCCAGAACCTAAAGCAATCCGATGTAGTGCTGGAGATAGGTCCGGGTTTCGGGTACCTGACGGAGAGGATAAGCAAGCTTTGCAAGGTCGTCGCGGTGGAAACCGACGTAAAACTGCACTCGTACCTGATAAACAAGTATGAACTCAATGAAAAGGTACAGCTGATAAACGCTGACATACTTTCCACGGTAATACCGAAGTTTAACAAAATCATATCAAACCCGCCCTATAACATAGTAGACAGGATATTCTCCAAACTCATACACTATGATTTCGAGTCTGGAACAATGGTTCTCCCGAAGAACATATCCGAGGATTTAATAAATGACGCTTCAAACAAGAAGTTTCCGCTTGTACAGCGCCAATTTTTCGAATTTTCGCAGCTGGAGGTTGTGCCGAAAGAGTCATTTTATCCACAGCCAAGGGTGATAAGCATAATGTTAAAATTCTCAAGAAAACCAAAAAGCCTGGTACAACTGGTTTTAAAACGCGATGAGATGACTGTAAAGAATTCCATTGAAAGAGCGTATCAAGACATAGAGATGCAGACAAAGAGGGAGAGCAGGGCCTCCGTAGCTGCAATCCAGGAAAAACTGGGCGAAATAGGCAAAAAGGAAGTAAAAAAACTGGATTACCAGGAAATTTCAAAGCTGATAGAAGCGCTGCAGTCCTAAGTTTTCTCTCCAATTATCGGCTTTCCGGGAAGTTTTACGCTTACGACCTTGCTCAACCCATCAGAAGTCATGGTGACCCCGTATATTACATCAGAATTTATGAGAGTGTTTTCATTATGAGAAATCACTATGAACTGCGTTTTCTCGGAATACGCTCTTGCTATCTCAGAAAACTTCGATGAGTTCAGTGAATCAAGGGCCGCGTCTACCTCATCCAGGACATAGAACGGCACGTCTATATAACGTGATATCGCAAGTATAAGGGAAAGCGCTACGATTGATTTTTCTCCACCGCTTAAGCCCCTTACATTGTGGACTTTCTTATTAGGCAAATCAATCAGTATATCAAGGCCGCCGGAGAACATATCTTCGGGAGTATCCGGCGAAAGTTCGGCTTTTCCATTAGTAAATGAGCTGTATACTTTTGAAAAGACCATGTTTATCTCAGTCAGTGTCTTTGTGAACGCCTCTTTCTTCCTTTCGTCTATCTCCAATATTATCTGGTTTACCCTGTCCTTCTCTTCGTTGACTTTTGCAAGCTTTTCGGAGAACTCATTGTACTCCGTCAAAGTCGAGTTGAATGTCTCCAGGGCTAGCTCGTTTACCGGGCCGAATGAATTTACCTTCGAAGTCACGGAAGAGAGTTCTTTAGTTATCTTTTCAAAAGTCTCTCCTTCTGCAATCTCTATTTTCGCTTCCGAGTATTTCTTGAACTCTTCATCTGCAATCTCGTATTTTGTCCTTAACTCTGCCTCGCTAACATGGAGCTTGTTTATCTCATCCGCTATCGCCTTACTTTTGCCCAGGGCTTTGTCCCTCTCTTCATTCAATTCTGCTGTCTCCTTTGATAGCTGGTCACGCTTTTTACGGAGAGCTGTGAGGTCGCTTGACTTCCTGTCCAAGTCTTTTGTTACTTTCTCCAATTCAGAATGCAGGGAAGACAGGGTTTTTTCTAGCTGTTCATTATCTCTGCTGAAACGGTCTTTCTCTTTTTCCAGATCCGCTATCCTTTTATTTAGGTTGGAAAGCTCCACCTTCGATATGTGTTCCGTCTTGTTGTTGAGCGCTATCATCTTTAGCTGAACTTCCTTTATCTGCGCGTCCAGGTATTCTATCTCTTTCTTGTGTTTTGCCGGGTCTATTTTTATGCTGTTTTTCACGTCAGGACGACCCTCGGCCGAGCGGATCGCCTCCTCGAGTTTCTGTATCCTGTCGGATATCTCCTTCTCTGAGCCTGAAAAACCGGAAACTTTGCGCGAAAGCGAGTCTATTTCCGGCTTTAACTGGCTCATCTCAAATTCGCATGATTTTATGGAAGCCATCAATGAGCCAAGAAGAGATTCCTTCTCCAATAGCTCCTTTTCCTGTGACTCTTTCAATTCAGAGTGCTCTGATATGCTCTTGTTGAGGTCCGATATTTTTTTCATCGCAGAGGAGATGTTGAAAGGCTCAAAAGAACCGCCTGAGATGACTCCTGTCTTTTCTATTACCGTTCCGTCCATCGTAACGAGCCTGAATTTGTTTATTAAGCCCTTTGAAGTATCGATGTCCTTAACAAGAAGCGTGTCGCCGAATACGAATTTCATCGCATTTGAAACTGACTCACCGAATTCGACCAGATTTATGGTAAAGTCTATTACACCGTCAGACTCCGGCTTTTGAGGGAGGTTGAAAAAGGATATTTTGTTCAGTGGTATGAAGTTGAAGGTGCCCATCTTGGCGGCTTTTATCGCCTTTATGCATTCAGACGCCACGTCTTCGTTGTCGACGACTATAAACTCGCCCCTTCTGCCTATTGACCTCGATATTGGGATTGAGTATTCGTCTGATTTTATCGTGAAAAGCTCGCTTACTGTGCCGTGTATGCCGTTTATCCCTTTCTTAAGCTTATTCACAGCGTCTATGGCCTTGTTCTGCGACGAAAGCTGGTTTTTCTGCGAAAAAAGCGTTTCCCTTAGCCAGTATATCGAATCTCCCTCTTTCTTTATGGAAGCTCTCAGTTGTTCAACTTCCGGATTGAGAGAGGAGAATTTTATAGTGTAATCCCTCTTTGAAGCTTCTAAGCTCTCATACTTTTGGGTCAATTCACTTAACTGGTTTTGAAACTCGGAAAGCTGCGGGTAATTGGTAAGCGCAAGCTTTGCTTCATAAAGTTCTGCATTCAGCCGGCTTATGTCCTTCTCCACCCGCTCTGCTTCCTTCAATGTTCTTTCTGCATCGTTTATCTCATCCACTATCTGACTCCTTTTTGCCTCCAAAGACGACGATTGATCTGATAAGCTCCTTATATCGCTGTACTCCTTTTCCAGCTCTTCGGACAGCTCTGTTCTAGATTTTACCAGCTCCTTTAAGCTCTGTTCTATCTTCTCTATCTGCTCTTTGTTTGTTTGCTGTACAGTGGATGATCTTGCTATGTTGGTATCCAGTTCCTTAGCCAACTTTTCGGTTCTTGTTATCTCTTCCTCTCCCTTAGACTCAGCCTCTGTGTTTATCCTGTTTATCTCTGCGGTTATTCCCCGGATTTTTACGTTTATCTCCTCATTTATGCGAGTTGCTTCCTGGTTTTTGGATTCGACTTCTTTTATCTGATTTACGACCTTTTCAAGGCTCTCCCACGCCGCTTTCCTTTTTATGAAAGACTGTTTTGCCAAAAGATTGAATTGCCTGGCTTTTAGGTCGGCAAATTCCGATGCTTTCTCCTTTTCTTTTTGGAGCTTCTCCATCAGCTTTTTCTTCTCGTTTAGTACTGTCTCTATCTTTGATATGTTATCCTCCACTTTTTTCATTTCGAGCATGGCTTTTGATTTTTTGTCTTCAAATACGCTTATCCCGGATATTTCGTTTACAAGCGAAAGCCTCTCTTCGTTTGAAGCGTTGATTATGTCATTTATTCTGCCTTGAGGTATTATGTTGAAGCTGTCCTGCTTTACTTTTATGACGGAAAGCAGGTTTAGTATTTCCTCCCTAGTCGAAGCCTTGCCGTTTATCCTGAAGACGCTCTTCCCGCTTTTGTCTATTTTTCTGCTTATGGAGACTTCTTT
>JAMCRB010000042.1 GCA_023380435.1 Candidatus Parvarchaeota archaeon
TTATCCCCTCGGCCGCAAACTGTGGTGCCAACTCATCAAAAACTTTGTATCTGCTGTCTATGTTTTTAGAATCCAGCTCTAATTTCATTTTTCTAGCTTCCAGATCTTTCAGCATTTGGTCGAAATCCGCCTTTTTCTTCTTTAGATTCTCTATCTCTGCTAGGTCATTTTTCGCGGCTGCCCGGGCAAGAAGGATTGGTATCTCGTTTAGCTGCAGTTCAACGTTGCGCTTGCTAAATTCTAGATTGCTCCTCTCCTGCGTGTAGGAGCCTTTCGCAAGTATTTTTTTGAATTCAAAGTTAGCGGCAGGCGGCAGTACTATCGACTTCCGCTCCGGGTCCTCTTTCATCCCGAGTTGGCTTAGTTTTTTAAAGTTTTCCTCGCCATACATCTTCTTGAAGTTCTCTGAATCTACGTGATCCAAGCGCTCCTCCGAAACCAGAAGTACTTTGTCTTCATAGTTATCATAAGCTGTAAGCCTAAGAGATTTGTCCGGGTCCCCGAACTGATCGGATGAAGCATGGAATATTATGGGCATGTTCTTTCTGCCCATCGACTGGCTTACGTCATCGGCGAATTTAACGGCCGCTTTTATCTCATTGTTTACAAGAGTACCGTACTCAGGATTTCTTTGGCCTGAATTTGGGTCTATACCCGAGAAATTTATCGCCCACGGGGCATGTATGCTCAAGTCGACATCGTTGACCTTTGCCAAGTTACCTATTATCTGGCGCTCCTCCTTCCCTATGTTGGCAGCGGATCCGCCCCTTTCCTCCATCAGACCGTAAACGCTTGCAATGTCGACCTCGACCATGTTTGCGCCGCTTCTCAGGACTTTAGAGAATTCTTCCAGCTGGTTGCGCTCGCCAAGGGAAACGCCCAATTTCACCTTATTGAAGGGGTCATTGAACTTGTTGTTTAGCATGTATTCTGTCATATCTATTTATGACTGCATCTGAATAAATCCTTTTTCAACTCCCTAATAATCGGATGTGCTCCTTCATCATGCACCTGTTGAATATTACGGTTATCCCTTTGCTTTCTGCCAGCTTTTTGGCTTCATCGTTTGAAATTCCTTCCTGCATCCATATTACCTTTGGGTTTTTACTTATTGCTGCCTGAACTACCGGTAAAACCTTATCAGAAGGCCTAAAAATGTCGACTATTTCAACTGCTTCCGGAACCTCGGAGATTGAAGGATAGGATTTTTTATCCAGTATCGAATCCGCATTTGGATTTACAGGGATTACGTCATACCCTTTATTTATTAGATAAAGCGGTATTTCGTGGCTATCTTTTCCACTTTCCCTCGACATTCCAACGACTGCAACCTTCTTGTATTTTGAAAGGATTTCTCTTACCTCCTGGTCCGTGTGCTTGTCCTTCGGCATTTCCATTATCTTTTCATGTTCTTCTATAGAACATTCCGGATTATTGTTTTCCATTTAATTTAGAGGCATCAAAGATATTTATAATATACTTATTCATAATAAGAAGTGGAAAATAAGACAGAAAATGAAAAAAAGGACGCAGAAAGCACACATAGGTTAGAAGAAATCATAGAAAGGTTCTGCGGGAAAAGAGAAAATATAGATAGCTTAAAAAGAAAGAACAACTTATTTATTGATAAAGATATGGTATCAATAAAATGAGAATTGCTGTCATAAAGGAATCTGAGTGCGAGGCGCCGGAGAACTGTGATTACATCTGTGCAGAGGTTTGCCCCCGGGTAAGAGAGGGGTTTAAGGAAACCGTTTACGCAAAGCCAAACGGCAAAGCAGCAATAACGGAAAGCTTGTGCATCTCATGTGGGATATGCGTAAAACGATGCCCGTTCGATGCGATAAGAATAATAAACCTTCCTGATGAAATGGCCAGAGATTTGACATTTCAGTATTCCCTGAATAGTTTTAGGACTTTCAATATAGTAACGCCAGTCAGCAAAAAGATACTCGGTTTGATAGGCAGGAATGGTATAGGAAAAACAACAAATATCAGACTTATCTCGGGGGATATAAAACCGAATTTTGGCGATTTTAAAAACCCGCCTTCAAACGAGGAAATAATCAAAAAATTCAGGGGCAAGGAGATACAGCCATATTTAACAAGCCTTTATTTGAATAGCGTCAAAATAGCGTTAAAGCCGCAGGAATTCAGGCTTTCAGGGAAAGTAAAAGACCTGGTTAAACTGGACAAATACGGTATAATAAACAAAAACATAATGGAGCGCTCAAGCGAGACTCTGTCCGGTGGGGAAGCGCAGATGGTGGAGATTGCAAGGACTTTAGACAATGACGCAGACGTCTACATATTCGACGAACCGATGAATTACTTGGACATAAAAAACAGGCTGAAAATAGCGCAAAAGATAAAGACCGCCCTTTCGGACAAGACAGTTATTGTGGTAGAGCACGACCTAATAATGCTGGATTATCTGACTGATTTTATACAGATACTTTACGGCTCCGATGCAAACTACGGAATCGTATCGCACCTTATGCCTTCCAGAAACGGTATAAACACATACATCGCAGGTTATCTGCCAACAGAAAATGTCAGGTTCAGGGACTACGAGATAAGGATAAAGAAGGCGCCGTCCTCATCAAACGAAAAGGTTATAGTGAGCTGGCCGGAATTTGAGGTGGATATCGGGGAATTCTCATTGAAGAGTTCGAGCGGAAGCCTATACGGAGGGGACATAGTCGGCGTGATAGGCGAGAATGGGATAGGAAAAAGCACGTTCATACGCGCACTGGCCGGAGAACTGGAGACCAAAAGCGGCAGACTGGATCT
>JAMCRB010000043.1:0-3053 GCA_023380435.1 Candidatus Parvarchaeota archaeon
AAACAGTTCCAGCAGGTATATCCCTATTGTGAAGAAGAAGCTATTCCCGTAGGATGGGACGTATTTTATGTACTGATCGTGCATTAAATCGAGTAAAGGCTCAAAAAAAGACTTTATTTTCTTTTTACCCTTGGCCATATATTATTAGAATCTAGTCACTGGCTCGTTATAAGCTTTATCAAACATTAAAATAGCGGAGTGGATATACCGCTGTTTTGGGGCGTTAACATCGGTGGAAATGGAACAATAATCGCTTCTTTGGCGAATTGGATAGCAGTGAGAAGGCTGCCAACCGGGGGAATAAAAGAATTCATGAAGATATCCGGGCTTTTCCTGCTAATCACTTTAATCATCGGCCTTGTTGTTTTCTTTTAGAGAGGAAGTTTTTTTGCGAATATGCACAGCCAAGTGTCCCTGTCAGGATCCTTCATGTTCTTATGGAAGTCTTCTATCTTAAAACCGGCTTTTTCGAGAGAATCTTTGAGGAATTTAGCTGTGTAAAAATGAATGAACCGCTTCGTACCGTCGGGATAAACCTTCACGGTCTCTTTGCGGCCCACCTTGGTGCTGATAAAAATGAGGCCGCCTGGCCGGAGAACTCTATAAAACTCTTTTATCGCACTTTTGGCTTCCCTGTCGTTTAAATGCAGCAGAACTGCACTGCAGAAGACACCGTCAAATCGCCTTGCCGGAAAGCCGAGTTTCGTCACGCTCATCCGATAAAACCTGCCCTTTGGAACCCTTTTCTTTGCCTCTTTAAGCATGCCCTTCGAAAGGTCTATGCTTGTGACCTTGAAGCCCTTTTTTAACAGAAAACTGGTATAAATCCCTGGGCCGCAGCCGGCATCGAGGACTTCGTTTCCTCCGCATCTTTCGGCGAATTCATTCTTTTCACTCAAAAGCAGAATGGTGTGCCAGTGCTTTCTGGCGTATTTTTCAGCTATTTTATCATAGGTTTTTATGGTTTCTTTCAACATATGCAAAGGTATTACTGTTTATTTTTATCTCGATTCTTCATTTTATTTTCATAATGGGCATCATAGTAATAGTCGACGACGGAAATTTTATGGTCGAGGGCCAGTTTTTCGTACCTCACCCCCGTGCTTTCAAGATATGAAAGTATTTTAGAGTCCTCCCTGATGTGGTGTGCCCCGACTATCGCTAGTACTTTCTTGCCTTCTGATGCTGCCTTTGCAGAAATCTCCGCTATGACTTTTCCCATGTTGTCCTCGCGCTCAAGCCAATCATAATTATTCTCCAGGTCTATACCGTATACTCTCGCCGCCGGAACTACCTGGGATGCAGTAAAAAGCCAGTGGAAAGAGTTGCTTGAAAAACTTTCCTCAATTTCCTTTTCTTTTTTAATCAGTCGATTTAATAACTGCCGGGTTTCCAATGAAGTTTCATTGGATTTATAAGCGGCTTTTCGGATTTCCTCTAAAATTATCGAAGGGAGAAGTACAAGCGGTTTGTTTAAAAATTCTTCAAAGCTTTTCACATTAATAAAAAAGCCATCCAAAGAATGTCCCGCCGCTTCGTCTATCCCGTAAAAATACCTTAAGCTTCTCATCTCACCTGTAAGTGATTCATAAGTTGAGTAAAGATGGTGCATAAATTGTTCGTCCAGCCCCGCTTTCTGGTCTGAATACAAATTTTTTGGTGTTATACTGAGATCAGGATCAAACCTCAATGGGAAGTCCTTTATCTCATTGCTGTCAAATCCTTCCGGAAGTAGATAATCTGGTTTGAACCTCGTGATCACATCCGATTCTATTCGAGCGTGGTCATAATCGGTGTGTGCTTCTCCCAGGATAATAAGAGTTGGATTATTGCTTAGAATTTCATCTAGTCTATCCTTTTTCATCAAAAATATATTATGGCTGTCATAATATTTAAGCTTATCACTTTGCCTCTGGAGTTTGATATCCTGTTTCATTCTTGAGCTCATTGTAAAGCTCAGAGTCCAGGGTGCTGTAGTACTTGTCTTTTTTCAGTATCGCGTCTATGAAACTCGAGGGGTTGTTCTTGAAGCCCATGAACTCCTGAACGTGTCTTTTCACGGTCTCTATCTGTGAATCGCGCGGCTGCTTAAAGTCTATGAATCTTCTGCGGTTACCGGTGTTTATTTTGCCTATCAGGTTGATGTAGCCTATCGCGGTCTCTATAGACTTGATGTTGATATTGTTCGCCTTGGAGAATATAAGCTTGTAGACTGCAAGCTGCTGCCTGTACTCGCTCGCATAGTCTTCGCTTTTGCTGGTCTTGAAATCCAGTATCAAAAACCTGTTTCTCTCGTCATTCGAGTAGACCGCATCTATTTTGGCCTTGAATATGAGGTCCCCGCCGACATCTCCGAAAAGCGAACCCAGGTCCAATTCAAGCGACTGCTCGGCAGATATCTGTTTTAGTTTTAGCTTCTCTTCTATCTCCTTTCGGGTCTCTACTATGTTATTGAACGCAAACCGGTATTTTTCAGGTATCCTGGCCTCGTCCAGCTTGCCGGAGAAATAGTCGTAGGCTATCTTATGGGCAAAGGTCCCGAATTCGATTTCGTCGGTCCTCTCTCTTATCCTCAGAATATCGTTCTCCAAGAAAGCCATAGGATTCCTCAGGTCTTTAATAGAGGAAAAAGATATTGCTTTAACGCTGGCGAAATAGTCCGCTATCCTGGCTGTTAGCCACTGTTCCCTGTCGTCCAGCATCTTCATGGACTCGTCGTATCTTTTATTCACAAAAAGGGAATAAGCCCGGTCATATCTGCCGGAAAGCGGTTCCGGCTCGTCTTCTGAATCGTCGAGCTCTCTCTGTATCATGTTTTCTATGTAATAACTATCCTGGGTGTCCTCAGGAACGAAGATATAAAGGTTCTTTTTCGCCCTGGTAAACGCCACGAAATCCACCCTGAACTGCTCCTCAGAAAGCTCGGCTTCAACGTCTTTTCCCTTCGTGCTTTTTATTATGGAATTGACTATTGCATCTATATAGCTGAAATCGGTGCCGACTTTCTTCGGTATGTACAGGACGCTGTCGAATTCCAGTCCTTTCGCCTTGTG
>JAMCRB010000043.1:3684-10408 GCA_023380435.1 Candidatus Parvarchaeota archaeon
ATATTGCTGCGCAGACTGGCAAGTTCCTCTTCGTATACCTTGTTTTTGGTGTTTTTTAGGAAATGCTCCTTTGAATAGCTGAGGATGTTGCCGTAACTCCGGTAATTCAGCCCTTTTGTGGTCTTCTCCACGTTCTCCATCTTCTCAAACCTGTTGAAGTTGTCAAGGCTGCCGCCCTGAAAACCAAAAATGGCCTGTTTTCTGTCACCGACCAAGAAAAGGTTTTCGCCTACCTTCATCGCTATGTTGGCTTCCATCTCGTTTACATCCTGTAATTCGTCGACGAGGACGTACTTGTATCTTTTGTATGACGGGTCATATTTATCAAGAAACTTGATGAGCATGTCGTTGTAGTCTATAAGCGTGTCTCCTTTTGCATGTTCATAGTCCTCAAACGCACCTATGAAATAATCCAAAAGTGCGAAGTTTTCGTCTATGCTTATTTTGTCCTTTCCCTCCAAGAATGAGTTTTTGAACAGCTCCTCTTTGGTTTTCTTAACGTCTATGTCAGACGGGCTTATATTGAAGCTTTTCAAGTACCGTATCGCGTTCTCCATCTTGGGAACGATGTCATTTATTATGTACTCTTTGTCGTAGTTCAACGCCTCCCTTTTCTCAAGGCTCTTGAATATAGAGAACCTTATGAAATTGTTTGAAACTAGCTTATACTCCATCCCCAGTTCCGAAAAATAGTCGTTTGCAAAGCTGTGAAATGTCTTCATCTTTATCCTATTTATCTTGATGTTCTCAAGCTGGTTTTCCTTGAGTTTTTCCCTTATTTTCTTGTACATCTCATTGGCTGCTTTATTTGTAAATGTCAGGCATAGTATCTCCTCCTCCTTTACGCCGTTTTTAAGCAGTTCTATTACTTTTTCTGCGAGCGAAGTCGTCTTTCCTGTACCGGGATTTGCGATAATTAGAGAATTTTTGCCTTCCATGTTTCAAATTAATAGGCATGCCGTAATAATAAACTTTATCGGCATTGAGTCTTGCAGGAGAAAAGGTATAAATCTTTTGTGTACTATAGATTAATATGTCGATACAGGCGAAATCGAACATCGAGCGCGTTTTGGATGACATACTTTCTGTAAAAAAGAAATCTTTGATTTACTCTGAGCCGGCCGAAAGCACTATAATCGGCTGTTATAAACTCCTACTTTGTTATAATTCGCCGAAATTGGAAGAGGCATTGGGAACGGAGAACGGGGTGTTTATACTTGCCTATATAACCGGCGGAAAAAGCGCGAGTTTGAAAGAGATAAAAGATGCTTATAAATCGATATACTCCATAAATTTGCGCCAAGATTCGCTTTCTTCCTACATAAACAACTTCATTGAAGCCGGGTTAATATCAAAAGAAGACGGGAAATATACAAGTCACTTTGTGATGCCGCAAGACTGCAAATAATACATAAGCTTTTATATGATTGATTTATAAATGTATAATGGAATTATTCCACAAAAAGTTCAAATGTGAAAAATGTGGCCAGAAATTCAAGACTCAGGAGGAGCTTGATGCGCATATGAAAACACATATGCAGGAGCAGCCATCTGGCGCGCCGCAGCAACCAGCACAGCCGGGACAGGCCCAGCAGCCACAACAGGACCAGAATAAACCACAGTAAATCCCTAGCATTAGGAGAAAGGATGGTTTTCCCTGTTTTAGTTTTTTTTGGCGTGATTTAGCCGCGGCTATGAACTAATGGGCCCGCGGGGTCAGAACCGTTTATTCAGAATAGCTAGAGCCGATAGCCTTCCTTATAAATCTGTTAAATTCACCGTTTTCTCTCGTTTTTTTGTTTGTCCACGGAATTTTACTTATTATAATGTTCAAAGTTGCCCCTAATTTTTCTCCGCTCATATATGAATCACATGCTATTCCCAATGAAGTTTTATTATCCAAAATGGCCCTGCTATCGGCATCAGAAAAATCGCTGCAGTAATCGGAAAGTTTGTATTTTTTAAGAGCAGTGTATAAGTAACCAAGCTCTTTTCTGTAGACATTATAATTCTCGAAGGTAGAGTCGTGTTCCATCAATTGGGCGAATAAGTACTCCTGCGGCCCCGGCTTCTCCCCGTCGTTCCCAGGTTTTTTGGGCAAAACTGAGCCATAAGTGGCGATTTCCTTGCGGTTTAAGTTGACAAAATAGTAATAATCCATTATTTTCTTTGCATTCTCGATATCCTCGATTTTGCTCATTAGGCCATCGTGACTGTGGTATATCTTAGCTTCTCTGTGTATTAGCTCGTGTATCAGAGAGACATTTATCTGCTCTAGTATTTTATTCTCTAATCGCTCATCTACAAAGTCAGATTCGCTCTCTGATATATTATCATAATAATCCAAATAAATTGCTTTTGCTATAGATCCCAGGTAAACACGTATCTTGCCGTCTAATTTCTTTGAAAATGGTTTAAGCAGAATCTTGCCTAATCCTGTTAAGACACGCGTATCTGCAAGTACAATCTCTTCACCTATCTTCTGGGATCCTGATGAATAGTACGATTTGCTAAAAAGGACCTTATCATCCTCACGGATATCAAATACCTGCCTTTCTTCATTATTCTCTTCCATATTATTTCAGTAAAGCACCTTATTCAAAAATCGATCGAAAGCATCCTGGCCGAAACCGGGCATATAGCCTATTTTGAATTGTTTTGTGATGCATTCTATCGCCTCGTCTTTGGAATTTTTGATTGAGGAATAGTAGCCTCCCCACATAAGTGCCTCGAAATTCTCATCTTTTACTATGTCGTCGCTCAGGCTAGGGTCATAATCCGACGGCTTTAATTTTTCAATGGCTTTCATCAGCTTTTGTTTTTCCAAATCTATTTTATAAGCCGCTTTTTTGGACAAAAACGAAAAGTCTCTCCAGAAGAAAATATATGGCGATTTACCGGTTTTTCCGCCGACAATCTGGTCCCTGTGGGTATTTACGTATATGAAATAATCTAATATCTTGTTGGCTTTTTCCAGGTTCTTTGGAGTTTTTACATAATTTTCATTGTGCAGTATACCTCCTTCTCTGTGGATCAATTCATGCAGAGTAGAATTGTTTATCTCATCTACAGTGCTATGCTCCAGCCAATCGTCTAAATCAGAATTATCTCCATCATTAATAGGAACGCCTATCGCCTGTCTGCGGCTCTTGAGTATGTTGTCCAGATATATCTCTATTCTTGGCTTATATTCTGACCCATTCACAGACGATTTTTGGCTTTTGCTGTAATTATGTGGACTGGCCTCTTTATAATCGGATTCGTTTCTTATGACTTGCGCTAATATCAAATTCGGCGAGAGTCTTGGGTCATACCTTTTGGAGCTTCTAGACACTGTAAAGATGATTCGATCGTCTTCCAATATATCGAACAAATTCTCGCTTTTTTTACCCTTACCCATAGATAGAATAAAAGATTATAACCAGTATAAATAGTTTATTACTCCTTAGGAATATTCAATTTTTTATCCATTTCAGGCGTATCTTTTTGGCGGGTATCCCGCCCACTTTAGCGTTGTTTGGGATGTCTTTGTTGACAAGCGAACCTGCTGCGATTATCGCATTGTCGCCGATCTTGACTCCGGGTAAGACTATAGACCTTGCGCCTAAAGTCACATTTTTCCCTATTTTTACAGAGCCTATCCTCATTCTCCCGCGCACGATCTCATGCGTTAGTATAAGCGTGTCCCATCCTATTATACTGTAATCGCCTAACTCTACCAGGTCCGGCCGGATTGGATCCAGTATGCATGGGGATATCATGACATGTTCTCCTACTTTCATGCCGCTAAGCCGTATAAGGCCCCTCTTTGCGCTAAAGGATGGGAAGTACTTTGCAAACGCGAAAAGTAGACCATGCAGAATTATATAGATAGGATGTTTCTCAGTATAGTGGAATATAGTAACGTATTTTGTGGGAGTTTTTACTTCTCTTACGTTTCTCATCTTCTACCTAGTCCATTATAGCTTATAAATGTGACTAGCCTTCTGTTGTTTTAGCGAACGGCGCTCACTTATTTATTTTGGCCACTTCTATCTTAAACACTAGTGTATCGCCTGCCAGCGGCGGGTTAAAATCTACAGTTACGCTTGTGCTATTTATGGCGATAATCTTACCGGTTTGACCTGCAGTGTCGCCGACAAGCTCGCCAATTTTAAGCGATGCGGAGGAATTGCCAAATTCGGACCGGTTGACTGTCACTATTGCACTTGGGTTGATTTGACCATAAGCCTCGCTGGGTGGAAGCGTAACGGTCTTTATCTGTCCGACCCTCATGCCGATGACTGCATTGCTGAAACCCGATATTGTCTGATTGGATCCGGCTATGAAGCTAAAGGGAGTCGAATTAAAATTAGATTGAAAAACGGTGCCATTTGTGAAAGACCCGGTGTAGAAAACACTTACATTTTCGCCTGCCGACACTACGCCGGAAGGTGTTGATTTAATCAAATTCGGCACAAAATAAACCAATACGGTTATAACAACGACAGCCGAAATAACATAAGCCACGTGCTTTCCTTTTATTTTGATAGGTTTTCTCTGTGTTTCCTGAAGCTCACTCATATTTCACGCTCATGATTCTAAACAATCCGTTCCTTTTTATTAATACGTACCAACCAATACCCAGATACGCCAGACCCAGAATACCGGAGTAGTTAGCACCTATCACATATCCAAGAAAAACCACCAGCAGGAAAAAACCCGCAACGAAGTATGCTACAGTTATCGAAAGCAGTAGGATTTTCTTCCTTTTTGTCAGTTTCTCGGTTATCATCGTAATATTAGAATGTTATAGTTTATAAATATTAAGTATGGCTAGGTTATAGTTTAGGACTGTTTTGAAGCTTCCAAAGAGCGTCTCGCTATCTTTAAATTGCACGCGTCGTGGGTCTTATCCCACTCTTCGCATGCCTTTGCGTCTGCTTCATCATTGTAGTGCAGAAGGCATATCTCGCACTTATACCCGATTTTATCCTCTATTACCATCTTTTACTGTCGTTGATTGTGAGCTGCCCAAAACTTCCGTATTTGGTTTTTAATGGGCATTCCTCTTCTCTGTATCAAGTCTGTGCTCTCGGCTTTCCCACCATTCCATAAATTCATCCGTACTTTTGAACCGTGCCACAGAGTTCTTGACCAGCCAGGGATGGCCCAAAAAGCCTTCATCCTCTACGATTAGGTATGTCTCTCGCCCAAGGACGAAGCTATTGTAGAATATCTCCATGGATTCGCCTATCGCCGGCTTATTCTTCGGTACCACTGCAAGCAAACCGGCGCAAGATTCGATAGCCTCAAGATCGCCATCCACAATGGCATTAAAGTCCTTTATACCGCTGTAAGGTTTTCTGACACCAGAATCGATTTCTGCTATATGATTGCGGGGGGAGTCATAGAATGGATTATAAAGCTCTATTCCGAGTCTGCACTCCATTTCGATCTCCTTGTCTCTAAGTTCCTTCCTGTCAAGTGTGGAATGTGCAAAGTAAAGTTTAAGCTTTTCCTTGGCCGCATTTTCTAGGCGAAGCGACACCCTCTTCTTTAACAGATTATACCTTTCAACAGTAGATGGATTGGATACTATATACTCCCTGCTTCTATACTCAGGATCGCTGAATTTAGTCCCATCAGGAAATTGAATACGCGTCAAGTCAACTACGCTTTTGTCAGGTAGCTCATTGTAGTAATGTGATGTGCTATTTCCATTTTGGTAGGTGGCCATAGTTCGAAGAAACTGGCCTCCGAAGAAGTCATTTACAACCAAGGCCGTCACTGCACACTGACCATATGCTGCATTAGAAGGCCACCAATTCTGCGGGTCGACGCTGGTCTTCGAACCCCAGCTCCTATCGAGCGCACCCATCAAAGCATCAAGCGAAACTTTTTCTGTTCTGTGTACCGTATCCGATTTGCCGTTTGATTTGGATTCCATAAGCTGCTTTTGTTATAAAATATATGAGATAACGTAATATAAATGTCTTTAGAGCCTAATTCTGATCAAATAACAATTTCACAGAAACTCTAGAGATACATTACAGCGAGAAGCAGAATAGCAGTGACCAGGATTGCTGAAAAGAAGGAGTAGAGGAATATCTGCCTGCTTCTGGACAGGTCAAGTAAGTGGTCTTTTGGATGGCTGACCTTACCGGAAACTCCAAAAGATGGGAATTCATACCGCCCGATTTTTGCATTCTTTACGCAGAATTTCAGTTTTCCCTGGTAAAATCCTATAAATCCTGCTAATATTGGCAAAAAGGCGATTGCTTCCCACAGGCTTGACACTTTCAGGAAAACAACCAGTGCGGTGAAAAGACCGGCAATTACGAAGCTTATGGCGCCGAATGTATACCTTTTATTCGCCTCTTTTTTGTCGATGTTACACTTTCCGGGAAGGTAATACGTTTTTTCCATCAGTTTACTGCTTGCCTTTCTTTAGTCTTATAGCCCATTCGGCGAGTTTTTGTACCAGGTCTTTGAGTATATCTCTTGTACCCTCATCTGTAAAGACTCCCTCGCTTATTTTGTCTCCTGCGCCGGCTATAAAGACCTGCGGCCTCTCCAGAGGATGCGCATTTAGAAAAGAGAATATCTGCCTTAGGTGATACTGCGCCACAGCTGTGCCTATTATTGCCCCGCCGCTCGCGCCGACTGTAGCAACGGCTTTATCATCGAATGAGTTGCTCCCATATGGTCTTGAAGCCCAGTCTATTGCGTTTTTAAGAACGCC
>JAMCRB010000044.1 GCA_023380435.1 Candidatus Parvarchaeota archaeon
CTGGCAGCTGCAGGTCCTCTTTGCTGTATTTTTGGCTTATCTCTTCTGCCTTATCATGGTTTATCCGAACGTTTTTCGATTCAGACGCAACCGACTGCGCACCAAGAAGCACATCTTCAAGTTTGTAACCGTTTTTTATATTTTTCATTTTATATATTAAATATACATCTATATAAACTTTTAATCAAAAGCACGTCATTATCGGATAATCTGCCAGTATCTGTCGATACTTCCTATTAAGGCAAAAGAACTTCGAGGTATACCTGAATTTAGGTTTGGCGAGGATACTTATTCAACAGCTTCCATAAAATGAGGCTGTTGCCTAAATCAATTAATAATAGCCACCTGATTGACCTTTTCTTACCATACTCTGTATAGTAAAACGCTATTTAAATAAGTTTCGTTCATCCGAGGCCGTTGCATACTCCAATTAATAACAGCTTCCCTAAAATGATAGGTATTTAAGTAAAAAAATACAACTAAAATAATGGTACTGAAATTAAAAAATATAAACAGCACGTACGGCCTAAAGGTCTATACTGACAGCGGTGTCTACTTCGGCGAAGTCGACGAAGCGGTGATACAGGATAACAGGATTGTCAGCTGGAGGATAAAGGCAAGCTCTTCTTCAAATCTTTCCAAAATAATCAAGGGAGCCAAAGGAGCCATAATACAGCACAGTCTTGTAAGAGCGATAGGCGACATATTCATAATTTCAAGCATAGTTTCAGCCCAGTCTGAGGCAGAAGCGAGTGAGCCGGAAGAGAGTTAACCCCTCCCAGACCAGGCAATAATAAGTTTAAATAAACCTAATCATAATTAGGGTATATAATATGGTTGAGAAGATTTTCAGCACCGATTTCAAGACGACTCAGGATATAAAAGTCCCGCAGAAGGTCGTTGATCAGGTGATAGGCCAGGACCGCGCCGTAGAGATAATAAAAAAGGCGGCGATACAAAGAAGGAACGTGCTGCTTGTTGGTAGTCCCGGTACGGGTAAAAGTATGATAGGGCAGGCGCTTTCAGAGCTGCTTCCATCAGAAAAGCTTGTCGACATACTGGCTTTCCCGAACCCCAAGGATGAGAATGAACCGGTAATAAAGACAGTCCCAGCCGGCGAGGGCAAAAAAATAATCGGCCAGGCAAAAGCGAAAGGCATGGCTTCGTTTGGCGGCGGAAACACGATGATGATATTTCTCGGTTTTTTGGTTGCTTTTTTCATAGCCAGCTACATAGTCAGCATAGTCACATCCAATCAGAAAAACGACGTACTGGCTGCAGCGAACCAGATATCCGGTACTTTGTTCATAATAACGATGCTTATTGGATTTCTGCTTGTTCTGCTTATATACAGGCTCGGAAAACAGAGGATAACCATCTCCGTTCCAAAGCTTTTGCTGGACAACTCAAATGTCAAGAACGCGCCGTTCGTGGACGCAACTGGCGCGAGAGAAGGCGCTCTACTGGGAGACGTGCAGCACGACCCGTTCCAGTCCGGAGGACTTGGAACACCTGCCCATGAAAGGGTCGTTCTTGGGGACATACACAAGGCAAACGGAGGCGTTCTTTTCATAGACGAGATAGCTAACTTGACCCCAGAGACACAGATACAGCTTCTGACTGCGATGCAGGAGAGGAAGATGAGCATAACAGGCAGAAGCGAGAGAAGTGCCGGTGCAATGGTCAAAACAAACCCGGTTCCATGTGATTTCATACTGGTCGGAGCTGGCAATCCGCAGTCAATCGGAAACATGAGTCCTGCTCTTAGATCAAGAATACGCGGTTATGGTTACGAAATTTACATGAACGAGACTATGCCGGACACGCTTGAGAACCGCGACAAGCTCGCAAGGTTCATAGCCCAGGAAGTCGCAAAAGACAAGAAGATACCTCACTTCTCCAGAGAGGCGGCTATCGAGATACTAAACGAGGCAAGAAGGAAGTCCGATAAAAAGAACGCGCTTACTCTTAAATTGAGAGAGCTTGGCGGAATAGTGCGCGTAGCGGGGGACCTGGCAGTCGAGAGAAAGCACAAGGTGGTGTTCAAGCAGGATGTTATAGACGCAAAGAACTACGCAGTGTCATTCGAGCAGCAGATAGCTTCAAGATACATAAAAGATAAGAAAGACTACGATGTCATTCAGACTTCAGGTGCGCGCGTCGGCAGGGTAAACGGTCTTGCAGTTATAGAGAATTCAGATTCCGGCCTGCTTCTCCCGATAGAGGCTATAACGACTAAGAGCATGAGGAAAGGCGGGGGAGAGATAATTGCGACAGGAAAACTTGGGGAAATCGCACAGGAAGCCGTCAAGAACGTATCAGCGGTAATAAAGACATATTCGAAGAAGCCTCTTACAGACTATGATATACACATACAATTCCTTCAGGCTTACTCCGGCGTCGAAGGGGACAGCGCAAGCATAAGCGTCGCCATAAGCATACTCTCAGCCATAACAGGTATACCTATAAAGCAGTCGCTTGCAATGACTGGTTCTCTTTCAATACTCGGAGAGGTAATGCCGGTAGGCGGGATAACAGCAAAGGTAGAAGCGGCGATAAATGCAGGCATAAAGGAGGTAATAATACCCTCATCGAACATAAATGACCTTATCCTTTCAGATCCAAAGAGCATAAAGGTCATACCAGTAACCACAATAGCAGATGTCGTAAAATACTCGATGCCAGACAGCTTAGCAAAAAGAAAGCTCGTGTCGTCTATAAACTCCGCGCTGTCAAAGCACTATGCAAGGAAATAAAACTTTTCTGCATGTTTTTGACACACATACAATAAAGAATATAGTAAAGCTGAGCAGCGATGGGTTGATAACCAACTTGCTGGGCCCGATAGGGACTGGAAAGGAATCCTACGTTTTCTACAGCAGAGACTCGCATGACAATGAAGTTGCGGTTAAGATACACCGGCACAGTATACTGGCCTTTAAGCAGATACCTTCTTACTTCTCCTTAAGGGGCACAAAAAGCGGCGGCTTCCTGAAGGTAATAGACGACTGGACCCGGTACGAGTACTCGGCTCTGGAAAAAGCCGAAAGGATAGGGATAAGCGTTCCAAAGCCAATCGCAGTGTACAGGAACATACTCATCATGGGTTTTATAGGCAGAGACGGAGAGCAGGCCCAGACTGCAGTTAAAGATTCATCTTTTGACGTTGAAGAATGGTATAAAACGATAATATCATTTATAATTAAGATGGGCAAGCACGGCCTAATACACGGCGACCTGAGCCCTTACAATATACTCAACTTTGAGGGAAAACCGTACATAATCGACTTTTCACAGTCGCTAAAGCTTACAAGCCTTACAAAAGATTACCTGGAACGGGACGTAACAAACATCAACAATTGGTTTGAAAAACTGGGTAAGACGGAACTGGTATCTTATAAAAATATCTTAGAAAGCATAGAAAACTATGAAAAATGACGCCGATTTAATGGTCTATAAACTCCTAAGGAAGCTACCAAAGGGAGCGGTCACAACTTATGGTGCAATAGGCAAAAAACTAGGCATGAATCCGAGACATGTTGGTTTTATCCTCAGCCGAAATAAGCACCCGGAAAAGTATCCATGTTA
>JAMCRB010000045.1 GCA_023380435.1 Candidatus Parvarchaeota archaeon
AGCACATCCTCCAAGCTGTACTATTGGAACGTAACTGTGGATGAAGGCAGTCCCGGTTTGACATATACGGTTTACCTTGTACAGAGTTCGTCTGCTTCTCTGCTGGGCACTTACATAGCAGGCGAGAGTATATTTACCAAGACAATACAGGTCCCGGGAGGAAAAGGCAGTTTCATCGGCAATACCACGGGCAGCTCAAAGGCTGTTAACGGAAACACTTACTCTTCGGGAGGAGAGTGCCAAGCGACTGTCTGATCAGACGAATGGATTTAAGGTTCCGTCTTGATAGACCTTGTCTGGATTGTCTTTTATGTCCTTTATTATCCTCTTCATTTTTGACTCCCTCTTTTTGGAAACCCAGTAATAAGCCTCATCGCTGGTCCCTTCTGTTATAAGCAGGAATATTTTACCGACATTGAACCTGCCGACCCTGCCGCGCCGCTGTATGGACCTTATCGCGCTTGGGACGCTGTCATAGAATATCGCAAGGTCCACCCCTTTTATGGATATCCCTTCTTCGCTCACGCTTGTAGAGACAAGAACGTTGTAAACCCCCGCTTCAAAATCCTTCACAATGCTAATCTGCTCTTTCTGAAGCAAACCTCCCCTACCCTGGCCTATGAATTTCACCGGCCTCAAAGCCGGGAATTTCTTAAGGTATTTGTACAGGGTGTCGACAGTCTCCCTGTACTGGGTGAATACTATCGCCTTTTCATTGTTTTTCAGGCTTTCTAAAAGCAGGGATGCTGTCTTTTCGACCTTGGGATGCTCGACTCCCTGTTCCAATAACTTGCATGCCTTCTCGTAAATCAAGGAGAGCTCCTCGATTTTTGAGAGCTCTTTGTCGGATTTTGTCGTCCCATCGAGAAGTTTCCGCATGAAATTAACGAATCCGCCGAAGCTCTGGGTCGTAAGAAGGTCGTATGCGTGGTACAGTTTCAGCATCTTCGAAGTCAATATTATGCCCCTTATCGCATAGAAGTTATTCCTATTGGCGAACATTTGCCCCTGAAGGCTTTTCTGCAAAAGCAGTATCTTTGTCCTGTTTATGGAGTTCATGCTGTTCTTGAAAAAACCGTACTTTGCGAGCTCCAATTTCTGGGAGGATATAATAGAGTTCATCCTAAGCGCCAGTGAGGATATCTCGGGAGGAAGTTTGACTTTTACGTCTATTATCGATTTCTTTTTTATGTACGGAGAAACGTCTGGGTCGTCTTCACTCCTTATTTCAACGTTCGATATCCCCAGGTTTTTGCATATTGCGTTTATCTTAGATCTGTCGGATGAGGGAGAAGCGGTAAGCCCGAGCACCAGTGGATATTTAGCGTCAGCCAGGTATCTCTGCGCTATCCTGACGTACGAGTAGTTGCCTATAGCATGGTGAGCTTCGTCTACTACCAATATGCTAAAGTCTGAAAAATCTATCACACCCTTGTCCATGTCGTTACTGATTGTCTGGGGCGTAGCAAATACGAGCCGCGAGACTTCATATCCCGCGCGCCTTTCATCTTTTTTTACGCTGCCGCTCGAAGCGAAAGAAGTTGAATCCATAAACTTGGAAAACGTCCTTAAGTGCTGGTTTACTAGCGGTTTTGTCGGGGCAAGGAACAGAGCTTTTGAGCCGGGGAACCTGGTAAGGCGCTCGTCCATTACAAGAGCTGCGATAACGGTCTTTCCAAGGCCGGTCGGCAGAACGACGAGCGTATTGGAATTCTTTGCGGATTCGAATATTCTGCGCTGGTATTCTCTCTCATCTATTAGTTCCCTTCTCAGGAGCATTATGCATCAACTGCTTTCCCGCTTTTTATCAGTATATCAGCGACATCCTTGTCTATTTCTATAACATTTGGAAAGCCGAAAGGGCCGTATGACTTGTCATTTCTCCATATGAATTTTGGTACATCCGCTATTATCTTTATGACTGCTTTGTCTGACTTATCGTCGGCCTCTACTCTCTGCAGCTGCTTCGGTTCTACGTTTTTTATTTCGTCTATCATCTTCTTCTTGTGGTCGTTTACGAGCTCTGACAGCCTGTCAAAAAGGATCAGCTCATTCGACATAAGATTTTGACGTATGGAGTCCACTTTTACTCCAAGAATGGCGATGTGAGCCAGCTTTATCATCCTTATGTTTATTATCTGGTCAATCGTGTTTATCGCATTTTTTATCTGAGTGGATATTTCGTCGGCACGGAGCTGGTCTCCCATCTTCTTTGCCTCTTCCAGGGAATTTTTATTTATAGCTACATACTCCTGCATATCGACAAGGACCTGATCAGTTAGTTTTGTTATCCCTTTATCGTCCTCTTGTTCTTGCCTTCTTATTCTGAGAAATTCACTGTAGGTTATCATAGGCTTTGTTTACATTTCTCTTAGTTTTTTCTGGTTAATAAGCTTTGCCAAAAGCGCTGGTCACCGCAGATGTAAATCCGGAGAAAGCGTTTGATATGTCTGTTATTATCTTTGAAGGGCCGACTAATACCAGATATATCAAAACTATTATTATCCCAAGAGCGATTGCCAGGATATAAAACCACACTTCTTCCATATTATATCACCAATCCACGTCCAGGCGCCTGCGAATTAACGCCTTTAACTCCGCACTTTAATGTCCTGATGCTCATATTGGATTGGTATTATATATTATTGTATACATCGTCTTGGTTATATATTTACGATTTTATCCAAAAAACGCAGGCCATCCTTTGAAGTAATCTTTTTGCACGACCGGACTCACGAAAAACTAGGGACTTTTGGCAGTATCTTGTAGAATGTCGATGGGGAGAAAATATACAGGTAGAATACTACCAGGACGATCAGTATTATTATGGTTATAATGAGTATGAAAATATAAGAAGTTACTCCTTTATTACTCAATTTCTCTGACATTCAAACCACCGATGTGCTTACTGCCTTTGATATGAATGTAGTGAATAAGCTGGTGAATTTATACGGCGTAAAAACCTCCAGCACTACCAATATTATCACTGCACCTATTATTATCAATATTATGTAGATAAATATTGAACCGACTACTCCTTGTTTTTCCATGAGTCAGAGTTTTCCAAACAGCCAGTTGAACGACAGCGCATTTACTATGTCTGCGCTCAGGCTTCCGCCCCCCTTTGAAAAATAAACCGCAAGGACTATCCCGACCAGCAGGATTATCGCTGCTATTACCAATGCTATTATCTCGGAGATCGGCATCTGCGCTTTTTTTTGCATAATCAGAATATATCAAACTTGGAGAGCGGATTGTGGAATCGCAGCCTCCTTTTGTATTCGGAGTACATAGTATATGTATTTGAAGAAGCTACAGCCAAGCCCAGCTCGACTATGTCTTTTTCTCCGCGCTTCCTCTCGAATCTTTTATTAACCATTATCTCATAAAGCTCCGGGTCGAAGGTTTCTCCACCCTTTTTAGGTGATGGCGCAAACCCTTTTGCTATGCCGAATATGTCCTGCTTGAATGAGGAATAGATGTCGAATAAGGCAAAGTTTGGCCGCTTTTTCTCCGGTTCTTTCTTCTTCTCTGCTTCTTTTAAGTACTTATCCAAATCAGCCCTTATAACGTTAAGCGAGTTTATTGAGACCTTGTCGACTGCTCCGAAGACCGATTTCTGTATGCTTGCGGTGGCTGCCTTCTTGAACAAGTACCATTCATCTAGTGTGAAGCAATAGGGATAAAAATGGACGTCTAGTGTTCCCTCATACTGCGGCTGCGGTGGCTGCGGCAATTCTTTCATGAAGGTCTGTTTTTCCTTGAAAGAGAAATCTACCTGTAATCCTGCTATCACTTCTGGCCCGTATTTCTTCAGTCTTTTGTAGATAAAGCTCCTGTTGCTCTCGTTATGGCCCTGCTCCAGAAGTGAGACTACGCCGGATTTGGGTGATACTTCGACGGGGATTTCTATACCTCTGCCGCCAAATAATTTTTTGTGTGCTATGTCATATTCTTCCAGGTATACAGGTTTATAGCCGAATATGCTTACAGAAAACATTGCCGCTTCAGATATATCCATTATCTTCGTCTGAGAAATGTAATCCTTGCCAGTCTGCATCTTCGGCATGTTTATCCTCTGGAGTATAGACATGTACTGCGAAGCCCATTCTGTATATAGGTCAAAAGAGCCTATCTGGCTCTTCAGGTACTGGAGAAGCATGTCTTTCCTATTCCTTAGATCGGTGCTGTTTATTTCCTTCCATTTTTCATACTCTACGAAGCGGTTTTTAAGAACATCTTTGTATAGTTTGTTCTTCTGCATTGATTCTATGTCCTTTAGTGTCTTAACGGAATAGAACTGCGCGACTATATCAAGAAACCCCGGCCCTGCCTGGCTCTGAGTCGGTGATCTCGAAAGCGAGATCATGCTGGCGCCGCCTTTTCTGGCATCGACGTTGTCGACAAATATTCGTTTTAGAGCAAGTTCTCCCCCCTCTGCTTTCTGTTTATCTGAAGACTTCGCGGTGTCGTAAAAATCTAGGTTCCTGTCGAGCTCTTTCAGCTCGTATGTTATAGATATTATAGATTTGAGAACTGCATTTATATCCACGAGCAGCTTCATGACCCTGTCTTCGAGAGACCTTCTCTTCTCAAGCACCATGACCATCAGATTTGATATTGCCGCGGGGTCTACTGTCTCTTTTAACCTGAGCTTGCTGTATCCGAAGGCTGAAAGTTCCTGGCCCAGGGAGTAATACTCTGATTGGAACTGGTATCTGCCACGTATATCGCCTGACACAAAATAACCAGAAGCGTTTCCAAAAATGCTTGTGTCTGGTCTGGCCTTCTTACTATCGAACCTGAAGTCTATTTGGCCGTTATAGTGGCTTTTCAATGAGGTGGCCCTTCTTTTAAGCTCAGACATAAGCTTTTCTGCATATGAGGCATCGGATTCCGGCTTTGAGAGAATGCTCAACTGACGTTTTAGTTCGTTGATGTTCATATTTTGCCTTTAAGCTGCTACACCTTCTCGAATGTTGATACTTTTATGCATCTGACAATTGAGAGCTTTTGCTGCCATATGCTTATTAATCTAACCTCATATTTATTAGTTTAATTGTCTAGAAAACGTGGTTTAAGCGGCAAAATCGGGGGTTTAACGTTTATAAATAATAGGAGATATAAAAAGACATAATCGAAATCTGGAGGTAAACATGCACCAAACTGAAAACATAAACCCGCTTGAGAGAGACCTTAATAACTTATTTGCAGGCATAGAGGCCCTGTCTTCTAAGATAGACGAGATAAACGAGAGAGTAGATTACATAGGTGCTTTTGTAGGGATGGAGACTGGTGACAAAGAGGCCGGCGAGCACGTAGAGCCACCAGGACAGCTTGCTGGGCTTTCCTTAGATATAATAGAGAAAGTGATACCACAGAAAGATGCGAATGCGCTGAGGGCATATTTTCTGAAGGTACTTAGTCTTTTCAGACGATACATAAAATCCATAATAATATTCGGAAGCTCGAAGACAAAAACGGGGATGACTGCGACTTCTGACATAGACGTGGCGTTCATAGTAGACGACACAGACATCCAAAAATTCACGCTCGAGCAACTGAAAGAGAGACTTTTCAGCAAGATGGCAGAGATAGGACATGCTTTTTCTGATAAAATACACGCGCAGGCATACCCTCTTTCAGAGTTCTGGGCTTCGATTATAAAGCCAAACCCTGTCATACTGACGCTTTTGAGGGACGGTATAGCCGCTTATGATACAGGGTATTTTGTGCCGATACAGATGCTTTATAAGACTGGGAACATAATACCGACGATAGAATCGATAAACGCAAACATTGAGAACGCAGAAGGGCTGATAATGCTGGCTGAGAACGTCCTCACGAATAAATTGACACTGGATCTTTATAATGCAGTCGTAGCGGCAGGCCAGGCTCTGCTGATGGAGTATGGATATCTTCCTCCTGTGCCAAAAGAGGTCGCAAAGGAGCTTATGACAGTGGCAGTTGAAAAGGAAAAAGTTCTGTCTGCAGATGACGTAAATAAGATCGACGAGATCGTAAAATGGTTCAAGAAGATAGACCACGGAGAGACAAAGACTGTGGGTGGCAGGGAATTTGAGGAAAGACTCAAGGATACTAAGGATGTAGTCGCTAAGATATTCGGAGTGCTCGAAAAGCTCAGGGAAAAATCCGGAGTAAAAAAACCGGTAATAGACAGGGACCTGCTAAAGCAGTCGCAGGAGAAAGAACCGGAAAGCAAATACATCCAAAAATGAGGTAACATGGCATTTAAGATAGTTTCATACAGAAGAGGAAGAAAAACACAGAGAGTGAACCAGGCGATAGTCGAAGTAACCGGGTCAAACGACAGAGAAACCGCCAAAAAATACGTAGGCCAGAAAGTCGAGATAAAATTTTCCAAGACTTCTATAAAGGGCGTAGTCACTGCACCGCATGGAAACAGCGGGAAGGTAGTCGTGAGATTCAGGCGCGGACTGCCAGGGCAGGCCATAAACTCCGAGCTTAAGACTTACTGATTTGGGCTGGAAGCCATCCCTAAGACATCTGCTATCCCATCGTCTGTCCTAAAGCCTTTTGGATTGAGGACAGTACGGCTCTTAACCGCAGAGATGCTAACCTCCGGTTTTTTAAGATATGATGCAAGCTCGTCTGTCGTATAATAAGACACTTGATCGGTTTCATGCGCAAGGCTCTCCAGATATTTCCTTTCGGTTTTATCTTCTGATAGAGCAAGCATGCTCTCCACAAGAGTCCTGTCAAAAAGCCTTCCAAGCCAGACCGGCCCCAGCTTCAATAAATCAGACCCGCAATTGCTGCATTTCGTGCTTTCTTCTAATGTCCTGTTAGGGCATCTTCTGCACTGGTATATGAACCCTATTTTTTCAGATTTATGCGGCCTTACGACCCTGAAGTATACCCTTATGTAATGTTTTCTTACATCAAAAAATATCGGCTCAATCGAGCGCTCCATTATGTTTGCAAGCTCTTCCGACCTTTTTATCAGTATCCTTAGGCCAAGCTCATTGTAATAGTGGGTTTTCATAGACGATGCGCCGTACTTCAGCCTGCAGGCTTTCTTAGCCCTACCGTACAGGGGCGCCGTATCGGTTGCAGTTATTGCCATTATACCATTCATCCTAATTGAAGCAAAGCTATTCTGCAAATATCCTACGGGAGAGCCGAAAGGGTCTATGTCTATGTAATCAAAATGCTCGCCGAGACAGTTGACTTTGGCTGCATTTATTTCGAGCGAGGAAGCGTTTTTTATTTTATTGAGCTTTATGTTTCTTTCTATTGTCTTGATTGTCTTTATGTCATTTAGTACCATTCTTTTGAAGTTTTCTGTCTCTGCGCAGAGTCTTAACCCCCGGACTCCGCTCGCTGAAAACAGCTCTATCCCTTCCAGCCCGGATCTGCCAATGGCCTTTATTAGCGTTATGTTAAGATTGCGTTCAAACGACCTGGACGGATTAAAGAAAACTCCGGCGGATTTGGTCTGCAGATTGTCAGCGTAGAACTTTATTTTCCCTTCCTTTAGCAGCTCCATTAAGGAGTCAGTTAATCTTCTATCTTAAACCTTTCTCTCAGGTTAAGCGCCTTGTAAAGCTCTTTATATCTGTTTCTTATCGTGACTTCTGTTATGCCCGCTGCCTTTGCCGCATCCCTCTGTGTTTTCTTTTCCTTGTTTATCAGCGTCGCAACGTAAAGAACTGCAGCGGCTATGCCCATCGGGCCTTTCCCGCTTGTCAACCCTTTGTCTTCGGCCTCCTTCAAAAGCTTCACAGCATCCGCCACCGTCTTGTTGGAGACTCCAAGCTCGGAAGCGAACTTGTAGATGTAATCGCTCGGTGCGGTTGGAAGTATCTTTATGCCCAGCTCTCTGCACAAAAGCCTGTATGCTTTGCCTATCTCCTTCCTCTCTACCCCGAAAGTTTCGGATATCTCGTCCAGTGTTATCGGTCTGTTGTGTTTTCTGGCGGCTGCGTAGAGTGCCCCGGCCACGACGCTTTCCATCGACCTCCCGCGGACTAGCCTTCTATTTATTGCTTCTCTGTACATCTTAGCCGCTTCCTCCTGTATTATTGCAGAAACGTGCAGCCTGTTGCTTGCGTGTCTTAACTCTGTAAGTGCGAATTTGAGGTTCCTTTCAAAGGCCGTTGAAATCCTTGGCTGCCATTTCCTCAATTTGTAGAATACCTTCCTATTTGAATGCGATAGCTTTATTGATTCGCTGGCCTTGCCTATTACAGTGCTTGTGCCTTTATCGTATTTTGCGTAGCTGAGAGGAGAACCCATCCTGCCTTTACTGTCGTCCCTTTCATCCTCGAAAGAGCGCCACTCCCTGCCATAGTCTATCTGATCTCCCTCTAGAACGTATCCGCAGTCCCGGCAAACGGACTCTCCAGTAGTCTTATCATAGACCACAGAATAGTGCCCGCAGGACGGACATTTGACAGCTAACTTGTTACTTACGACTTTCACAGTAATCTTTAAATACTATGGATGCAACTAGTATATAAATCTATCTTTTTA
>JAMCRB010000046.1:0-8179 GCA_023380435.1 Candidatus Parvarchaeota archaeon
AAGCTTTTAGTCCAAATAAAGCTCAATCGAGACTCCTCCACATATATATTGTTGCAATAGTGCGGTACGGTCTCCATTTCTCTGCTATTGCCAGTAGTTTCTTCTTGTCCGGAAGAGAGTCCAAAGAGTAGGCTTTTTGGACGGCCTTTTTAAGCCCGAGATCATCAGCCGGCAGGACATCTGTTCTCCTTAAAGTGCCTATTAGATACATCTCTGCGGTCCAGCGGCCTATCCCCCTGACCAGGTCGAGCTCGTTTATTATGTCTTCATCGTCCATTCTTGCGAATCTTTTGAGTTCTAGTCTGCCGTCCATTATCCTCTGACACAGGTCTTTAAGATACGAGTATTTCTGGGGCGAGACCCCTGATTTTTTTACTTTGTTTGGATTGGCGCGCAGAAATTCAGCCGGAGCCGGCAGCCTGCCGCCAAATTCTTCCGTAAGTCTTCTGATTATCGATCTCCCAGCGCTTGTGGATATCTGCTGGTAGATTATAGACTTTACAAGCGAGGCATAGTGGTCTTCTTCTAGGTATTTTTTCGACTCTAATAGCACGTCCAATCTGCCCGTTTTGGCTATCAATCTGCGCAGAACCCTGTCATTTTTTTCCAGGTAGGATACTCCTTTCAGCCATGTCGCTTTTTTTGAGATCGATGGATAACGTTTAGACGCCATAGATTAGACTGCAGCTCCGTTTATTTAACGGTTAAACCTGCCGGTTTAAAAAGAAAGATTTAAATCTGCGTACATACGATTAAAATCATGGTAGTCGCAGCCAGTAGTTCCGGTTTATATGCATTAGCAGCCGCGATAGCGATAGCAGGCGGTCTTATAGGTACTGGAATGGCGCAGCAGGGCATAGGCGCGGCCGGTATGGGAGTAATAGCGGAAAAACCCGAGAAATTCGGGCAGGTGCTTTTCTTCTTCGTAATACCCGAAACGCTTTGGATAATCGGCTTTGTCCTGGGTTTGCTTCTGCTTCTGCAGATACTCTAGGCCTTCAAAAACGGTTCATAATGGATAAATATATCAGCTTCCAATAAGCAGTATAAAGGTAAAAATCTAAAGGGGCTTTATGAGTCTGGAAAAAGTAATAAACAAGATAAATAAAGAGGCTGCGGACAAAGCAAGAGAAATACTCTCCGAGGCCAAGTCTAAAAGCGATTCTATCATAAAAGAAGCCGAATTGAATGCAAAGGAGAATTCAACCAAAGAGATGAAAGAGATTTCTATTATGATTGAAAGCCTATCCTCGATGAAAAAAGCCGGGATAAAAGTCGAGGCAAACGAAATAATAAAAAAGAGAAAAAAGGAGGCTTTTGACGACAGCATGCGTAAGATAAACAAGGCCGCCCATGCACTTACCCTGACGGATTTCTACCCCGGCCTTCTGCAGAAGCTTGTTGACGCTTCTATTAAAACGCTGGGCCAGGATGCTTTAATCTACATAAATAAGGAAGACCTGGAAAAAATCAAAAAGAAGCCAAAGCAGGTTTTAGTCTCTAAAAATAGAATGCTCGGAGGAGTATACGCACAGTCTGCAGACGGAAAAATGTCGCTGGACTATTCTCTGGACAGCATAATAGAAGAGCTTAATGACGTTATAACGCAGGAAGTCCTGTCGGCGATAGGGAAGTAAATATGGATTCGACTTACATAGGGGCTTACGGACACATAAAAGCACTGTATAGCGATCTTATAAAAAAAGACGACCTTGATTCGCTTGACTCTGCGGAAGGGAAGGAGTTCATAAGCCGGCTTAGCTCAACTTCCTATAAAAGAGAGATAGACGAGTTTTACTCTACTTACGGCGATGAAGACATAGTCGAGATAGCGGTAAATTCGCATTTTATAAGAACGGCGAACAAGGCGCTTATGATGCTGCCGCCAATAGGAAAAGACCTGATAAAGTCCTACTTAAGAAAAATAGACATACAGAACATAAAACTTGTCCTGGCTGCCAAGCTGCTTGGAAAGGAAATGGAGCTTAAAGACCGGTTCCTTACCATAGACAAGGGGTTTCCATTGGGCTCTGAAAGCCCGCTGATTTCAAACGAAGACTACATAAATATGATTAATCAGAGAACGCCTCTGGATGTGATAAATTACCTGACAAATTTCGGATACGGAAGAGTTCTGCTCAGGTTTTCGGCTTCGGCTGAATTGAGCAGGGACGTCTCAGGGATGGCGCTTGCCCTGGATGTGGATTATTACAGCGAGCTCCTGGAAAAGTTCATGTTTTATAACGGCGACGAAGGCCCTGTCCTCAGGTTCATACAGGGCATCATCGATGTAAGGAACATAATGACGCTTATAAAAGCGATAGAGCTGAAAACTCCGGTATCGGGGCTCCTATTAGACGGAGGTTCAATAAAAAAGGAATCGCTGGCAGAAAAGGCAAACCTCAGTATAGACCAGTTAGTACGCGAAACTCCCTTCGACATAAGAAGTGCAAATGAGCTCTATCAAAATGACGGCCTGATCGCCAATTTCGAGGTGGAGATGATGAAGCAGCTGCATGAGCGCTATCTGGCTGCATTCAGAAGCGGAGGGGCATCTCTGGGCTCAATTCTTGGATTTATTATAAGCGCGGAGATGGAAAAGAATTCGATAAGATTAAAATGGTTCAAAAAGTATTATAAACTTGACAAAGAACTGATAAACGCAGGTTATGGAATATAAGAACATTATCACGGTCGGTACAAGAGAAGTCGTGCTGGGATTGAAGCTTGCAGGAGTATCTGATGGAATCATATGCGATGGCAGAAAGGCGGTTGACACTGTTTTGGATTTAATGCGGACAAAAAAACACTCCATGATAATAGCGGAAGAGGAGATTATAAAATATGCAAAAAGGCAGGAGATTATATCCATGAATACGTCGATAGACCCGCTTGTAATATTGATACCGGCTTATGGGCAGGACATAAAAGAGCCCATAGAGATTCTGGCCAAAAGGACTCTCGGGATAGATATAAGGAAATTCAACCAGACGCAGGATAAAAACAAACAAAGTGCGAGGGAGTCTGCCTAATGGAAGGAAGGATAATAAGCATCTCCGGCTCCGTCGTGATAGTAAACGGGCTAAATGACGCCAAAATGAACGACATGCTGCTGGTAGGAGACCGTGGGCTTGTTAGCGAGATAATAAAGATGGACGGAGAGAATGCTATTGCTCAGGTATATGAGGATACTACCGGCCTGAAGCTGGGTGAGAAGGTGATTGACACGGGTGCCCCCCTGTCAGTTGAATTAGGTCCCGGGCTGATAGGCTCGATATTTGACGGAGTCCAAAGGCCATTGGATGTTATAATGAAGAAAGAGGGACAGTTCATAGGGAGCGGGGTCAGAGTGGATCCTCTGGACAGAAAAAGGAAATGGCATTTCAAACCAAAAGCTTCATCCGACCAGGAAGTCGAGGAAGGGGACGAGATAGGAGAGATAAAGGAAAGCTCGCTTATAAAGCACAAAGTGATTGTGCCGGTCGGAGTGAAAGGCAAAATAAAAAAGATAGTCGAAGAAGGGGATTATTCTATTGAAGAAGTACTGGCAGTGCTTGACGGTGGCGGGAAAAAGACCGAGCTGAAGATGCTGACGAAATGGCCAGTTAGATCTGCAAGACCTGTAGCTGAAAAGCTTCCCCCTGTGATACCGCTTTTAACAGGACAGAGGGTAATCGACACGTTTTTCCCGATAGCTATAGGCGGGTCTGCCGCAGTCCCGGGCCCGTTCGGGGCGGGAAAGACCGTAATATCACACCAGCTTGCAAAGTGGTCAGATGCTGACATAGTGGTTTACTGCGGTACCGGAGAGAGGGGTAACGAAATGACTGAGATACTTTCAACTTTTCCGGATTTAAAAGACCCGAAAAGCGGAAAGCCTCTGATGGACAGGACAGTCCTGATAGCGAACACTTCCAACATGCCGGTGGCGGCAAGAGAGGCCAGCATATACACTGCTATAACCATAGCGGAATACTACAGAGATATGGGGTACAATGTTGCATTGATGGCCGACAGCACTTCACGCTGGGCGGAAGCTCTGCGCGAGATATCCGGCAGGCTTGAGGAGATGCCAGGAGAGGAAGGATACCCTGCATATCTTGCAAGAAGACTTGGAGAATTCTATGAAAGAGCGGGAAGAGCAAAGCTCCTCGGGGGAAAAACCGGCTCTGTCAGCGTAATCGGCGCTGTTTCACCGCCCGGCGGGGACATATCCGAACCCGTGTCACAGAACACACTGAGAGTCACGAGGGTTTTTTGGGCGCTTGATGCATCGCTGGCGAACTCAAGGCATTTCCCATCCATAAACTGGCTTAACAGCTATTCTCTTTACACCGACGAACTTGACGACTGGTATTACAAGAATGTGGGAAAGGACTGGCCGGATTTGAGAAAAAGGGCGATGGCTTTGCTCCAGAAGGAGTCGGACATAAACGAGATAGCGCAGCTGGTCGGCTACGATGCGCTTCCTGAGAACGATAAGCTGGTATTGGATATAGCGAAAATAATCCGTGAAGATTACCTTCAGCAGAACGCGTTTGATGAAATAGACACTTATTCTTCTATAGAAAAACAGCATTCGATGCTGGATGTGATAATGAAGTTATACGACGTTGAAAAACAGCTGGTCGACGGAGGCATCGTAGTCTCGACGCTGGAGAATGCAGATATCAAGCAGATGATAGCCCGCTTAAGGTATACAAAAGAGGAAGACATCAAATCTGCCCTGGCTTCAATAAGGACAGAAATGAACAAGATTGCGAAAGCGCAGAGAGGTTAAATGGCAAAGATAGAATACAAAACCGTGAAAACAGTAACAAACGTCCTTCTATTTGTAAACGGCATAAAAGAGGCATCTTACGGGGAACTTGCAGAGATAGAGTTGGAGGATGGGCGGGTCGTGAACGGCCAGGTACTGTCTACGAACGAAGAAGTTACAGTCCTCCAGGTCTTTGGGGAGACGTCCGGAATGGACACGGAAAGGACGAAAGTCAGGTTTTCCGGCTCGACTTTTAAACTTCAGACCGGGCCGGAATTAATCGGCAGAGTCCTCGACGGAATGGGCAAACCTAGGGACGGAGGAGTCCCGGTATATTCCGATCAAAAGCGCGATATAAACGGGAGCCCGATAAACCCGTATGCAAGGGAAGAACCATCTGAATTCATACAGACGGGGATTTCGTCCATAGACTGCATGAACACGCTGGTCCGCGGGCAGAAACTTCCGATATTCTCGGGATCCGGGCTGCCGCACAATAAGCTTGCTGCACAAATCGTAAGGCAGGCGAAGATACCCTCAAAAAAGGAGAACTTCTACGTTGTCTTCGGCGGTATCGGAATAAATAGCGAGGACGCAAATTTTTTCATGGACGAATTCAAGAAAAGCGGGGCGATGGAACGCACTATTGCATTCATAAACCTGGCAGCAGAGCCGTCGATGGAGAGGCTTATATTGCCGAGGCTGGCTTTGACCGCCGCGGAATATCTTGCGTTTGAAAAAGATGCGCATGTCATAGTGATACTTGTCGACATGACAAACTACTGTGAAGCTCTTAGAGAGATATCCGCTGCACGCGAAGAGGTCCCGGGCAGGAGAGGATATCCTGGCTACATGTACACGGACCTTGCCAGCATATTCGAAAGGGCGGGTAAACTCAAGGGGAAACCTGGTTCGATAACACAGATGCCGATGCTTACGATGCCGAGCGACGACATAACTCACCCGATACCAGACCTTACAGGGTACATAACAGAAGGACAGATAGTCATGAGCAGGCAACTGGATAAAAATGGGATATACCCTCCGATAGACCTTCTTCTCTCTCTTTCAAGACTGATGAACCAGGGCGTAGGTAAGGACTCTACAAGGGAGGACCATAAGAACCTGTCAGACCAGCTTTATGCAGCATACGCCAAGGGCAAGCAGGTCCGCAGTCTGACTGAGATTGTAGGCGAGGACGCGCTTAGCGAGTCTGACAGAAAGTATCTGCGCTTTTCTGACGAATTCGAGAAGAAGTTCATAAACCAGGACTTTTCAGAAAACCGGAAGATAGAAGAAACGCTGGACCTGGGCTGGGAGCTGCTCAGCATATTGGACAAATCCGATATGAAAAGGATCAAGCCGGAGTTCCTAGAGAAATACGGAAAATGGAAACAAGCATAAGAGTGACCAGACGGGAGCTCATACAGACGCGGGGCAGGATAAAGGTCGCTAAACGCGGGCTTGAACTTCTGAAGATGAAAAGATCCGCGATGATGATCGAGTTCTTCAAACTTTTGAGAAAACTTCAGGAAGTCAAAGAAGACCTTAGAACCCTGATAGAGCGCGGAAACGAAGCTGTAAGGATAGCCGAGGCCGTCACCGGTAGGATGACAGTAGAAAGGGTCGCGCAGGAGCAGAGCGAAAAATCGGCGAGAGTCGGGGGAAGGAACGTCATGGGCTTGATAATACCGGACATCGGCCTGAACGAGAACGTCCAGATACTGCGCGGGTCCGACAGTATAACCATACCGACGGCAGTCTATGATGCAAAGAACTCTTATTTGGCGGCCCTGAACACCCTGATACAGGTTTCAGAGCAGGAGCTGGCGATAAGGCGCCTCCTGAGGGAGATATACAAACTCAACCGGAGGGCGAATTCGATCGAAAACCGCATAATACCGTCATGGACATCAAAAATGAATTACATAAAGCAGAGCCTCGATGACATGGAGAGGGACAGACTGGTTTCTATAAAATTCATAAAGCGGGTGATATCCTGACATGGAACAGATGGACACTCTGAAAAGACTGAAAAAAGCGGAAGAGGAAGCGGACGACAGCATAAAAAAAGCCCAGGACAAGGCCGCTAAGATGCTTGAAGAAGCGAAGGCCCGGGGAGAGAAAATCATCATAGCTGCAAAGGAAGCTTCGAATGAAGCAAAGGAAGAAGCGCTTGCAGCTCTTGAGAGGGATACAAAGAAAGAAGAGGCAAAACTGCTTGAACAGGCTGAGAAAGAAGCACAAAAAATAAACCCGATAGACGATTCGCAGGCACTCCAGATAATAGAAAAGGCCATAAAAGAGGGCTTAAACCTATGAGCTTAAGACCATCAAAGATGTCGCGTATACGGCTTGTCTTTTCCAAAGTACACTACGACGATGTTATGACGTTTTTAGGGGAATATGGCGTAGTCCAGATAGAAAACATGCCCGAAGAAGTCAGGGCGATGTTATATGATTACAAGACGGATGATTATGAAAAGATAAATTCTGCTCTCCATAAGCTAAGGGGATTAAAAGCTGTACTTACGCCTTATCATAACAGAGAGCACTTCACTCTAAATAGCAAAAAGCAGGCTTTGGCAGAAACTAACAGGATTTCTATAGACAGTGCAGTTTCAAAGATAAAAAAAGAACAGGAGGCCATAAGGGCTGAAATAAAAGAAATAAATTCTGACCTTTCTACCTTAAAGCTGATATCCGGGATTAAAGGGGACTTAAGCGCATTGAATTCCAGATATGTAGAGTCTTTCATAATAGCCGGCGCTGAAAAAGATAACTTTATACAGAAAGCTTCGGAACTCGATGTAGAAATAATAAACGGCAGCGGCTGCACTCTGCTTGTGTCACAGATATCGGACAGAGAAAAGCTGTCTAAGATGGCGAATGAACTCAAAGTCAATCTAAAGAAACTGCCTGCTTTTCACGGAAGTGTTGGACAGGCAAAGGTCCAATTAACGAAGAGAATGAAAAAACTCGATTCAGACAGCAGTGCATTGCAGGGCAGACTAGATAAAATATCAAAACAATACTATGAGAAGATATCCGCCCTTGCGGAGTATTTCGAGATAGAATACCAGAAGATTTCGCTTGTAACAAAAGTGATGGGCAGCGGACATCTGGCAGTTCTTGAGGGGTGGGCAGAAGATAAATCTGTTGATTCGCTGCAGATGGGAGTAGATTCGATAACAAAGGGCGCTTTTATTCTTGAGAAGGTCAAAACAGACAGCATCCCTCCGACAAAGATGAACAACCCTGCGACTTTTAAGCTCTACGAATTCTTCATAAAGTTTTACTCTCTACCAAAAAGCAATGAGATAGACCCGACAATATTTTTTGGGATAGCTTTCCCTATATTTTTTGGGCTGATGGTGGGAGATTTCGGCTATGGAGCAGTTATGCTCGTTCTCGGGCTAT
>JAMCRB010000046.1:8189-8562 GCA_023380435.1 Candidatus Parvarchaeota archaeon
AGCAGAGTCCCCAAGAAAATAAGCGCTTTTGTAAGGACAATTATGAGCGAAAGAAGCCTTCTAATGGTGGCTAAGGTCATAATACCCGGCTCGATAATCGCGATGGGACTGGGGGTTATATTCAATGAATATTTTGGATTCGCGCTGCCTTACAACGCTTTATTCAATGTGACTAAGAACGTCGGTACGCTTCTGCTATTGTCTGGCTGGATCGGGGTCGGTATGGTCTCATTCGGGTTCGTACTCGGTGCAATTAACAAGATCCTGGTCAGAGACCTGAAAGGCGCTGCCGGCAGGATAGGCTGGCTCATGGCGGCGTGGGGTATAGTGATTCTGGGTCTTGACATACTATCAAAAGAAAACATAGGCCCCT
>JAMCRB010000047.1 GCA_023380435.1 Candidatus Parvarchaeota archaeon
TAAACGACATGCTTATCCAAAAACAGCAATCCGACATGAAATCTTACGCCGGCGAGCTCACACCGATGTCCATGGGTTACATGATGGTTTCTGTTGTACTTCCAAGTTTGGGGATGTCGGTCTTTGTAATTTTGGGTTCTCTTGCAAAGATAAACATAGTCGCTTTGATATACCTGATCCCCGTGATATTGATAGTCTTCCAGGTTTTCTTCATGGGAATGGTAAGTAGCAGAAGACCGGCGATAGGAGTATGAAACGACAGCGAGACAACAATGCGGATCCTTTGCAGAAGCTTTCTCTACTTATGCCAAAATTCATTAGGACTCCTCTACTTGAGAACATGGTCTACGCACAATTCAATACAAAAGATTATGACCGTTCGATAGGCACGCTAGTCATGCTATTTTTTGCCATATCTGTGATTGCAGCAGTTGTATCATTCATATTTTTACATAATATACTAATTTCTCTCGCTTTGATACCTGGCGGATTTTTCATAGCTTTCTACATGATAAGATCTTTATTCAGCATGATGGCTGACTCAACTAGTGCAAAGATAGAAAAAGTCCTGCCAGACATGCTTTTGCTGATGGCGGCAAATCTCAGGGCAGGTATGATACCGGAGACATCTTTCCTTGCGTCGATAAAACCAGAGTTCGGCAAATTAAACTCCCTGCTCAATCAGGCGGCAATCGAGGTACAGGGTGGAGAAAATTTTGCTGAAGCCCTTAGTAATATGGGTCTTAGGACGAATTCGGCTTTTTTTAGAGACACTATGAGGATAATAAGCGAGGGTCTAAGGTCCGGCGCGGAGCTTCACACGATACTGGAGAACCTGGCGAATAACCTGTTTCAGAACGAGAGCATAAGGAATGATATGAAAGCACAGGTAAAAAGCTATGCTCTTTTTATATTTATAGCTTCGACTATCGCGGCCCCGCTTCTTTATGGCGTTTCATCTTTTCTTATCGGTATATTAGATAAAGTAGGGAGCAGCGCAACATCGACTTCAAGCGTACCCGCGGCTTCTCTCGGCGCACTCGGTTCATTCAGTTCTTTTTCTCTCCCCCACATCTCCGTCACCCTGATCTTGGTAGTGGCTACTGTAAATGTGGTGATAACCACAGCATCCAGCGCCCTTCTAAACGGGATATTGAACACAGGGAAAGCAAAAAACGGACTTAAGCAGCTGCCCTTATTTGTTGGTATCGGTATCGTCATATTTCTGGTGGTCAGGCTGGGAGTTTCGATAGTATTCGCAGGTCAGTTAGGTTAAAAAATGGGTCCATGGTCTAGCGGTTATGACGTCGCATTCACACTGCGGAGGTCGGGAGTTCAAATCTCCCTGGGCCCATGTATTTCAGTAGTTTCGAAGGCAAAAATCAGTCGCTAAATTTAAGTATAAATACTGGAACTCATAATTTTTTATATGTCTGATTCAGATAGCAACCCCGGAGCTAAAAAATTTAAGCCGTATAGAAAATTGACCAGAGAAGAGGAGAAGGTCATAATCGAAAAAGGAACCGAAAGACCGTTTACTGGAGAATACTGCTATAATTTTGAGAAAGGGACTTACGTATGCAAAAGATGCGGTCTACCTTTGTATGAATCAAAAGCGAAATTTGAATCAGACTGTGGGTGGCCCTCTTTCGATGAAGAGATAAAAGGCGCAGTAAAAAAACTGCCCGATAAAGCTACAAAAAGAATAGAGATAGAGTGCAGTAGGTGCGGCGCTCATCTAGGGCATGTTTTTTATGGGGAAGGATTCACTGAAAAGAATACACGTCACTGTGTAAATTCAATATCCATGGTTTTTATACCGGAAAAGAGAAAAGCCTAGTCTCTTTTCAAAAAATCTAAATATTCTTTTCTGAGTTTTGCTATCTTTGGCTTTATAACCATAAAGCAATACGGGTTTAACGGGTTCTTTTTGTAATAATCCTGGTGGTATTCCTCGGCGATGTAGAATTCCCTTAAAGGCTCTAAAACAGTAACTATGGGATTGTCCCATAGTTTTTCTTCTGTAACCTCTTTTATTACCTGTTCCGCAGCTTCTTTCTGGTTTTCGTTTACATAGAAAATCTCAGATCTATACTGGCTGCCAACATCATTTCCCTGCCGGTTTAGGCTTGTTGGATCGTGAAGCGTGAAGAAAATGCGGAGAATCTGTTTGTATGATATCACTGCAGGATTGAAAGTAAGTCTTACAGACTCGGCATGTCCTGTCTTCCCGGTACATACCTCTTTGTATGAAGGGTTTTTCACACTGCCGCCGCAGTAACCAGATTCTACTTTTTCTATCCCTTTTAACTGAGCGAAAATCGCCCCCATGCACCAAAAGCATCCGCCTGCAAGGACGGCAGTATCAAGAGATTTTATCATATAAAGACTATACCCCCTGTTTTAATAAAGTTTTTCGGCTTTATTTAGAATAACTTTATAACCAATCAAAAACAACCATATAAAGCATGGTAGATAAGGTCCAATGCGTAATATTTAAGTATGCTCAGAGGCCCATGTTTTTGGTGTTGCATAGGACAAAAGAAAAAGGCGGTTATTGGCAAAACGTCACCGGCAGCGTCGAGAAGGGAGAAACCGACATTTCAGCTGCAAAAAGAGAGGTAAAGGAAGAGACGACAATAAGTGAAGATTCTATAATAAAGATATACGACTTGTTTACATTTACTTTCCAAGAACCCGGAAAAGAAAGAAAGGAAGAGAAAGTATACGCCTTTTTGGTAAAGCCGGATGTAGACATTGACCTGTCTAAAAATGTATACACCGAGCATACGGAATATGAATGGGCTGGTGCAGATGCAGCTGTCAGACTAATCAAATGGGAAAGCAATAAAAAAGCCATATTAGAGACTATTAAGAATATAAGCGGGTAGAACATGAAAAAATCATTCAGCTTAGAGGATATTTTGGATGGCTATTCCTCTATAAAAAAATCGGATAGGATACTCGATGGAGACATCGTTATAGACAATGCGATGATTACTATCATGTATAATTTATTCGAAAGAGAAGGGATTAATCCCAAAGACGGTCTCCACGAACTTAAAATAAGCCTGGATTCACCAAGTAAGATATCGAAGTTTTTCAACCTAATTCCCCAAAAAATATTAAAGCGGCTCTTCCTCGATTTTTTCGGGGCTGGAATAACCATAGACAGCGGCCCAGAATTCCAAAAAATAAAATACGAAGCGGATAAATCCCTTCCTAGCATTAAAAATCCTTTAGAATACTTGAATAAACTGGCAGATTTTGTAATGAATTATACGCTTGATTATTCCAGCAGCAGAGTTTTTGTTTTCAGCAATGCTGACGACATGAACGGCATCAAATTTGATCGCGGGGTAAAGAGTCTTTATTATAATAAAAAACTTTATCTTTTACTGAAAGACAAGATTGGACAGAACTTTGATGCACCAATAGAAGTAGAAGTTCCTGAGAACATCCAACGATCGATGGATATTTTAAAGTATTTCGGTTACGTCACCCCTCTAAACAAAATACTTAAAGACAAAAAATCCGACTGTTTAATAAATTCAATAATAGGATATAAACTGACTGCGCTCTATAGAAACGACATAGACATTAGAATCGCATTTGGGTTTTACTCAGACGGCTCTGCACAAGAAAGCTCCAGCTCCCTTAATTTAGACTCGTTTTTCAGGCTCCCTTTACTAACAACTTCTCACGCATGGCTAGAAGCTGAACTTGATGGACACACGTACATAATAGACCCGGGCTTGAGTCCGAGTGCAATAAACGCAAACCCATCCTACCCTAAAGAGTATAAGCGACTTGGAGAGTTACTGGTCCTAAGGCGGAACAAAAACAAAGAGACAAAACGCCGAATATATATGGGTTCGGGCATAAAACCGGTTTATTCTTGAGATTTGCGTTTTTTGTCTTCGTCTATCTCCTGATAATTATCACCGCTATTTTCCCTATTCGGAAGCCGGTACATGTATATGAAAAATATGAGCATCGCAGTAAGCAGCACCCCCCCTACAATAGTTACTAGAATTGAAGCATATGAAACGGCAGAATTGTTCAAGTATGCTGTCAAGGATTCTGTCCCGAAAACCTTCCCATAATTCAGGAAGTTTATTGATATAACCGAAAGGAATGCAGCTATAAAAATTACTTCCCTCCTCATCTTTCCTGTGGCGTAATAAATGGCTGAAATTAATGCTATAGCCGCTGCAAGTGCATAAGTCAGATAATTTACGCTTAGACCTAAATGACTTATAGAAAAT
>JAMCRB010000048.1 GCA_023380435.1 Candidatus Parvarchaeota archaeon
GGGCTTGAAAACACGTACGGTGGCTCAATAATGAAGCCGAACGAGGCCAAAAAAGCGCTGAGGGAGATGGTCCTTGAAAGACTTAAATCCACTAGAATGTACTTGCAGTGTCTTAACTGCGGAAATGTAATAGGGGAGATGAACGCGGGGGATGCTGACGGGCTAAAATGCTCAAAATGCGGAGCAAAATACATAGGGTTCTACAAAGCGAAATACAAAGAAATGTATCTACCGATAGTAAAGAAGGGGCTCGGTATGAAGCCTTTGACAAAGGATGAGAAAAACATTTTTGAAAGCATAAAGCAGAGCGGCGCACTTTACCTCGGGTATGACGGGAGAGCATGCCTTGTCGGGGCATCATACGGTATAGGTCCCGCTACGGCCGGAAGAGTGCTTGCTAGCTACAGCAAAGACCAGGACGGGCTTATCGATAGGATAATAGAGGCAGAAAAGAACTACATAGAGACAAGAGAATTCTGGAATTAAGCCCTATTAAATTTCTATATCCGCTACAGTGTGGTCCTTTCCGTGGGATACGCATACAGTAACGTCCTGTCCAAGCGACTTTATTTTGTTTATGCTGTTCAGAAGAGTGACATAATCATCGAAGAACCTTGGAATGACCAGCTTGCTTGGGCCGCCGTAAAGCATGTCGCCTATGATTACCACTTTTGATTCCGGTAGGTATACCGATATTGAATCAGAGGTGTGGCCAGGGGTCTCAAGTATCTTTAAATCGACTCCCATATCCGCCGGCATTACCCCTTCCTTTAAAGCCATGTCCGGCTTTAGGAATTTCGGCTTGTTTAGTGCTAGGAAGAACTTCATAAAGGACATCATAAATTTGGTCTGAGCGGAGCTGGGCTGTTTTGGCTTTGGTAACAAAAGCCCGCTTTCCCCGTTTATGAATTTTATTCCATTGCTGTGTATACCTACGTGCGCGCCAGTGAGCTTCTGCATCGCATATGCGCTGCCAAAATGGTCTATATGGGCGTGCGTCAGGAATATGTATTTTACGTCAGAAACGGACTTGCCTATGCTGTTTATGTATTTTATTATTTTCTTCTCGCTTTTGGGCAGGCCGGTGTCTATTAGTATCAGCTTTCCGTCCTTTGTCTCCACTAGGAACGTTTTTACTCGCCCTAGATCGATTTCGTGGACGTTGCTTCCGAGCTTGACTCCGAGTTTTTCTTCAGCCATATAAAACACTATAGATTTTTGTATTTAAATATTAAAGGCGCTCAGAAGCTACCCTTATCCTCATGTTTTGTCGGAAGGTGTTCATTTCATCATAGCGCGGTCTAATGGAAAGTCGGAACGGATTTGTTTTGTGAAGTGGATGAGCTGTTGCCGGTGAAGTACCCCAATATAAAGGTAGCATTTCCATAAATTGAGCCAAGGCTTATTGAGTTTAATGGCACGTTCTGTGTGCTTAGGACACCGCTTTGCCCTGCTTCTAGCAATGCCCAGCTTTCGGACAGAGAAGCGTTGCTGCACAACGTCTTTAGAAGGTTAGGCGATGAAATGCAGTTTATAGCCCCATTAGAAACGGTGTAGGAAAAATTCCCGCTGGAAAGCAGGCTTTCGGCAAGCTGAAGAGCATTGCTTATGTTGTCTACGGATGTGAGCGTGGACGAAGGGACAGCCAAGGCCTCTCCTATCACAGAATACGTCTGACTGGTCCCTATATTAAGGGTATTGGCGTAGAATGATGAATTGCTGTTCACAAAAGACTGCGGCACTAATATATAGTAAGTTATCGGGGAATCATTTGGGGTCTTCGGCAGAAAAAAGAATATCGAGCCGGCGAAGCCTATTATAATCAACAAAGCGACAATCTGCTTTAATCTTCTATTTACCATATTGACCTATATTATATGAAGGGGTTATTTTATAAGCGTATAGCCTACAAGTGAGATGATAAGTATAACGACCAGGCCTATCAAGAAAGCTGCTGGCGTTGATAGTATAAGTACTAAAAGAAGAGCTGTGACGAAAAGACCAAGAATAAACCGCAGGTAATCTTTCTTTTTAGCATAATGGTACATGTAACCGAACCCGAAGAACGCAAACGCAGCAGCGAAAACCAGGGCGCTTATAATCACAATCAGAAGGTAGCTGAACAGGGCGGTCCCAAGCACTATCACTGGCGAGAATATGGTTATTAGTATAAGAGGTATGGCGATTGTGACCAGAAGCTTAAGATTTTCGTCTTTTGCTAGGAAAGACGGCATTATTCCGTCTCTCGACATATCATCCAATGTCCTGTTTGCAGCGTTTGAAAGCGCAAACGCGGTCGCAAGTATTACGATTATTGAAAGTCCTACTATAACGTCCTGTGCCGGCAGGCCTAAACCTGTAGACAGTATATTCGCTGTGAATATGTCTGCCGGATGCGAAAGCAGCGCGGTTTCATTGAGCGAATTCCCGCTTGCGTATACGAAAAGCTGTATGAATGAGAATAGGACTATGGAGGTTATTATAACATATATCAAAGCTTTTGCGACTTTAGACTTGTTGTCGCCCTTGTAAACTATGGCAGCACCTTCAAAGCCGCCGTACATCCATAGGAAAAGCAGAAGTGCGAAAGGAAATGGCGCAAATATGTAGGTGGTGTTGAGCGGCAGTGAAAGGAAGGACCCGGTGTGCATCCCTTTAACAGAGAATGCAATCGCGCCTATTATCACAAGCAGCACGGCAAAGAATATCTTTAGGGCGCCGCTGAAATTAAGCGATTTTCTGACTTTATTGAAGAAGAACAGTATCCATATGAATATCAACACCGCATCGACAATTACTATTGAAGCATATATTGAAACACCGAAGAAAAGTGTAAGTTCTCCCGCGGCGGCTATCCCTGCTATGGTTATTGTTATCAGGAAAGAGACCAGGAGAAGAAAGCCGAAGATAAATGAATACTCTTTACCGGACGTCGCTTTCAGGAAATTGTATGGGTCGTGGTTGTGAGTTAGGGATATATCGTATATTAAGATACCCAGGAACAGCGCTATAAATCCGGCCGCCATCGCAAGGTAGATTGAGAACGGTCCGCCGTACAGCAGCGCTAAGAAAAATGGGATTACTAGCACACCGAGCCCGATCACACCAGCAAGTCCATGAAGGTAAAGCTCTGCCACGGAATGCTCTTTCTCTTTTTTCACACCGCTGCCAGAGCGTCTTTTTACAGGAACTCTGCGCTGATTGACCCGCTTTTTCTGCATATTACTCTAAAGAAAGCGTAGTATTTAATGCTTTTTATCGACTTAAGCCATCGGCCTAAATGTCGTCAGTGGAAAGGTTATACATTTATATTAATGGCTGCATAAATCTCAGCTATGAAAGGAAGTCCGAAGATACTCGCATTATTGCTTATAGCAATGGTAGTGGTTTTTATTATATCCGGGCTTTTCGCTTATGCCGATGCTGATTTCTATAGCGCCTATGGAGCGTCCGTATCGTCACAGCCGGCAATAGCTCCGTACTATGAACTGCTTTACATAGTAGTAGGCATAATAGGTATAACGGCAGTGTTCCTGCTCCTGATAAAATACCGCCTTGGGAAGGCAATAGCTGCGGTGTCGACTGTCATCTATTTCATAATATTGCTACTCGTGTCCACGATAACAATCGGCGTAATCTCATTTTACCTGTTTAACGTAAGCATAATAATCCAATCGACTGCAGCCGATTTACTGACACTCCTCGCCTATGCCCTGCCGGTTCTTGCCCTTATCTACTATTTCAGATATGCCGGAGCAGGAGGCAGAAACATAGTCAACATAGTCGTTTTTGGCGTAGTGGCGGAAGTGATAGCCAGTCTGCTGGGCATTGTGCCCTCGCTGATACTAGTCGCTATCATAGCAGTATACGATTATATCTCTGTTTTTATAACAAAGCACATGATTACGCTTGCAAATGGCATGGCAGGTTCCCCTATCTTCAGCGGGATAGAGTTAATGTCAAAGAAGGCAAAAAGGCGTTTTGTCCTTGGCGGTGGCGATCTTGTCTTCCCGGCGATCGTTTTTAACGCATTTCTTCTTAACGGGCGGGTTATTGAGGCGGTTGTCGCCGGGGCGGGCGCACTTATCGGACTTGCAATCATAGTGATATTCGGCAAAAAGAACAAAGCATACCCTGCTATGGCTGTGATAGCCCCTATACAGCTGATCTTCATAGGTATCTTCTCGCTTTTGGTACTGGTATAAACGTATGGAAGTAAATGTTAAAAAAGAGGACGTGATAAAGGCGTTAAAGGAATGCTTCGACCCGGAGATACCAGTAAATGTATATGACCTTGGCCTGGTTTATAATATCGATTTAAACGGCACGGAGGTAAAAATAAAGATGACGATGACTTCTCCCTTCTGCCCTGTCACGGATTATTTGCTTGAAGACGTAAAAAACAAGGTGGAGGAGATAGCGGGCGCTACAAAGGTGGACGTGGAGATAACTTTTGACCCCCCATGGAACCAGGACAAGATTTCAGAGGAAGGCAAGGCTCAACTGGGCATCTAATCAGGCTATTAGCTTGTAATGTGCAAAGACCCTGTTCAATGCTATCGAACTTATGAAGGTTACTATAAAATAAGTCCAGAACCAGTTCAATTTGTTGCCTATCAGAGGTATGCTAAATGGCATGCCAGTAACTATGTAGATATTAGGGGTGACCTTCAAAGACACGTTGTCGATTTTAAAGCTCTTTATAGACGTGGCTCCGATGATCCCGGATAGCGTAGTATTGTAATTGACTTTGTTCTGGGAGAGTATTAGCTGACATGGCCCGCTACCAGAAAACGAAACGGGGGTGTTTATGGATGAATCATTGGAAAAAAGGCTTATGCTGCTGGATTTGTTGAAAGAGACGCAGCTTGCTGCCGACGAAAGAGTACCATTCACATGGCCGCTTATTGACATCTGCACCGGGACTCCTACGGCCACGGGTGCATAATTGAAAAGGTAAGACATTATAAAGAAGACCACAAGAAAAGGTATGAAAGTTATGAAAGTGGGCTTAAACTGCTCTTTCATCAGCTTCGAATTTTCCGCCATTATCTCCTTATACAGAGGCTTAAAGTTCGGATCGTTCGGCTTTATCAGCTTCATCTGCTGTTGAAGCTCTTTTATCCTGCCCTTGCTAGTTCGCATCATCTCATGATCGACTACGAACAGGTAGGCAAGCTGACCTGATATACCTACAAGTATCGATACTACTATTATTATAAGGGTCTCATATCCCATATCATTCCATTGATTGTCCTACTATTTTATCCTTTATAGGCCTGAACTCGTCTCCATTTTCCTGGAGAAGAGAGAAGTAGAACTGGTATATTATCATTACTATAAGAAGTATACCTATGCCTGCTGTAAGGGTATCTAAGAACGTAGCTACCGCTGCGACTAGGCCGGTAAGTGCTCCCCCAAGTATGGCCAGAGGGACGATGTAACGCTTGAATATGTCTACTAGAACCCTTTCATCTCTCCTGAAGCCAGGCATCGAAAGTCCGGATTCCATAAGCTGTTTGACGACGGATTTTGGATCCTGTCCGCCAAGATACATCCAGATGTATGAAAATGCGGCAGCCCCTATCACTAAAATGAGTGTATAGAAAGCCATCGACTCCAGTTCGAGTGCGGTTATCCCCGTTGTAGTTGCGCTGACATACAGCTGCTGAACTGTGGGTGGAGTAAGCAAGGCTGCTATACCGGATACCGCTACCTGCTGCGTCCCGAAAATTGTGTGCTCCGTCACGTAGGTGCCTAGAAGATGATTACCTGCATTAAACAAGGTAAGCCCGAAGAACTGCACTCCGGCGACCATTGTCACTATAAGCACTATCGGGATGATGCTTGTGTAAAAAAGCGAGACTGGCCATCTTATCGAGTAACCTTTCAGCCTTCCAAACGAAAGCGGCAGTTCGACCTTGACGCCCTGAAGCCAGATGGAGACAGCAAACAGCGCTATGGTCGAGATTATCGTTATTATAGGGAAAAGCGCATTCAGTGGTATGCCGGCTATGAATGACGATATTATCGAAGGTACTGCCCCTATCGGTGAAACGAATGGATTGAAGGCGGTATTTATGAGCTGCAGAGAGATGCCTGCAAGTATGAAAAGACTTATACCGGAGCCAATGCCCCACTTGCTCACTACCTCGTCCATAAAGAGCAGGACGATTCCGGCTGCTACTAGCTGTATGAACATTATGATGGGCAGAGTTATACCCGGCCCGGCAGGCACGAGAGCGCCGCTGAAAACATACACTCCATTCTCTATCATTATAAATGCCAGAGCCGCGACTTTCTGTATCCCCTGAAACAGCACCCTGCCTTCCCTTTCAGAGGTGTCTATGTGTATTATGTCGGTTCCCTGAAGCATCTGTATAAGTATGCTTGCACTGACTATCGGTCCTATACCCAATGAAAGCAGCGAGCCGAAGTGTGACGCGATAAGAACCTGCAGTATCTCAAAACTTAGGCTGTATGATTTGCTCACGCCGAAAACTGGGATAAATGACATCACTATGAATAAAAGCAGGATACCGAGAGTCCATTTCATCTTGGTCGCCAGGTCCAGCTTCTTTTCAGGTACTGGGACCGAAGGCAGGTTCGATAAGATTTTCTTCAGTTTCTCATTCATAAACGTCGCCGCCTGCGGCTTTTAGTTCATCCAAGGCCTTCTTCGATGCTTTGCCGTAAACTGCGAGCTTGAACTTTTCGTTGCCGAATCTTCCGCAGACCTTAGAATAGCCGAGTTTGTCAAGCTTTAAAACGTATCTCTCGCCGTCTTTTTCCGCTTCTCCGCGCTTCTCGAGAGACTGTATCAACGACCCGACGCGGCTGAGGTTTAAAGGTATGTTTCTTTTATTCGAATAAGAATAAGTGTGCCTGTTTGCGAGGAACGAGGTCTGTTTCTGCTGCCCGCGCTTTCCTCCTCCGGCCCGGCCCCTCCCACCGCGGTTTCCTGCCTTTCTCGTCCTTTTACCGGACCCTCTGCCTGCAGTGGAGCTTCCTCTCAAGTGTTTCTTGTTCATATCATCCTTTTAAGCAGCTCATCCATGTTGCTGCCCCTGTATCCGAACGCCCCTTTTACCGTGAAAGGCGCTTTTTTACCCATTCTGCCAAAGCCCTTCAATGGAGGGTGAAGACCGAAGACCCTTTTTATCCCAAGGTCTCTAAGGTTTTTTTTGCCTTCAATTATTTCTTGTGCTGTAGAATCTGGATCGCTACCTTTCCAGTCAAAGCGCTTGGAGTTGCTCAGTTTAGCCCTTTTTTTGAGAAGAGCTGCCAAAGAATCTTTATTTATCTCTCCGTATGCAAGCACACTCTCAGCGACTTTAAGAAGACCGAGATTTGAAGGATTCTTCCTCAGGATAACGCAAGAGTTGGTCTTGTTAAGACCTAAAGTCCTCAAAGCGGTCTGTATGTCCGAGCTTTTCTTTATCGATGATCTTATCTTTATTGCGCAGAGCATTTCCATGTTTCATCCCACCACGCCCAAGGCAGATTTTTCGGATTCCATGAACCTGTAGTAGTTCAATTTTTTGAGAGCGTCAAACGTAGCATAGCCAAGATTTATCCTGGTATTTGTCTGGCCGCGGACAAGCGACCACACATCCTTTATCCCTGCTAATCTCAATATGGATTTTATGTCGTCGACTACGCAGAAACCTATCCCTCTCGGGGCAGGTATAAGGCTTACTATTACCGAACCGGACTTTCCGCTGACTCTTAATGGTATAGAATGATGACCTTTGCACGCGCACTCCCAGCTACCGCAGCCAGTGGCTATTTTTACTATGCTCAACTTTGCTTTCTTCAGCGCCTTTTCTTTCGCTGTTACAGATTCTAGGCCGCGGCCCTTGCCGACTCCTATGTGCCCGTTGCCGTCGCCAACGACTGCCATCGCGGAGAAATGCTGCCTTTTGGCTTTTGCTGTGACTTTCTGCGTGTTTCTTACTATACGCCTCTTTCCGCCGCCGAGCTTTCCTTTCGACTGGCCTATGAATAGGAATTCTGTCTGCAGATTTGGGATAAGATAGTCCACTATCTCCGGTTCCAGCATTTTCATGTTGTTTTCGAGTATTTCGTCTATGCTGGTTATCTCGCCGCTTGCAACTGAAGCGCCGAGAGCGGTCTTGAATGCGTATCCTTTTGCCTTATTTTCCTGCACTGGCTGCTCCGAGGAGGCCTCTTTCTCTATCTCCTTCTTTGCTTCCGCTGCTACAGCTGTGTTTTCCTCATTTTCCATATGCATTTATCTTTTCTATGCTCTTATTCACGTATTCCTTTATATTCTTAGCTTTCTCCGAAGTTATCCTTGAAAACTGCTTTTCTTTGCTGGAAGCCGCATAGCTGCTTATGTGGGCGCCGAATATCCTTTCATTGTCCAGAGGCAATTCACCTGCATGCAGGTTTAGACCGGCCTCTTGTGCTCCCTTGACGGCGAAGTAAATGAAACTGTCCTTCTTCAGGGTCCTTGAGCCGCTGTCCAGTATCGCTTCCCTGGCGCTCGATTTCTTTCCTATG
>JAMCRB010000049.1 GCA_023380435.1 Candidatus Parvarchaeota archaeon
TATCGCTTCGAATGTCTTTATGGGAGAATCAGACTGTATCTTCAATAACTTTCCAACATAAGCCGTTATATCGCTTGCACGGTCCTGAATATCCAGCTTGATGCCGTCTTTTAATATCATGTTGCTGGAATCATCGTTTTTTACGGTTTCTTTGCTTCTTTTAAGGCCACGGCTTATCGTGAATTCATGTCCCGAGCTGGTAATGGATAGATTTACGCTGCCCTCATCCGAGCCGCGTCTTAAAAGTATCCTGCCACCCTCCCGGCCCTCGCCTATGTTCCCAAAAAGAGCGTACTCGACCCCCATTAATATCGATGATTTGCCACTGCCAGTGCTTCCGGTTATAACATTTATTCCAGGAGTAAAATCTATAACAGAGGATGTGTGGCTCCGTATGCCACCGAGTTCAATTCTTTTTATTATCATAAGTCCTGAAAATTTCGTTTAATCCTGCTTTTACATCGATTGGGTTTTTGCCGGAATCAAAATTAGAGACAAGGTATTCTGCCATTTTCAGCCCCATCTCATCGTATCCTTTCTTTAACAAGTATTCTTTCTCCACGTCTGCGATGTCTTTGCTGTTTATCTCTACGCTTTGGTCGTCTTTGTCGGCCAGTTTTGAAAGGTTTATGCTAACATATGAATACCCCAGGTCTTTTGCCGTGTTCTTGATCTTCAGCAGCTCTAACTCCGATTTCTTTCCCTGCATCTGGCCCAATAGTTTTATCACCAGAAGATTTCCGTCAGAATGTTTCAATTTGCTGAATATTTGGTCTCTTATCTGTACTGCAGTTTTTCCATTTGAATCCAGTTCTATTAGCTCTTTGCCTCTGGTCTTTATTATTCTGTACTCCAAATTTCTTATTCCAGATTCATCAAAATCTACCAGGTAAAATCCCCTGTTTGGGTTGTCTACGATCTCCTTCTCGTCGCAGTACTCTGTGGAACCGGGGTATTGGATTATCCCTCTGTCGTATTTTATGTTGTCTCTGTGTCCGTGCCAGTGTCCTGCCGCATAGTAATCAAAGCCTCTCGGCAGGCTTTCTGTATCCAAATCCTTAAATTTTTCTCCTAGAGTGGATATTGTGTGATGGAATATGAATATTTTTATCAGGCAATTCTCATTTGATTGTTCGATTTTAAGCTTTTTGAACACTTCATCTTCTACGCGGCTACGTTTGCCTTTGACACCGCAAATGAAAGCACCCCTGTACACCTCGCCTTTAAGCGCAATTTCCCCTCCTGAGAAAGACACGTATCTTTTTGCGTTTAAGTTTACCAAGAGTCCATTCCTGTCAAAAAGCTCAATTATGCTCTCTTCCTCGCCTATCCCTATGTCGTGGGAGCCAGGGACAATAAAGATTTTTATGCCGGTGGAACGAAGCCTGTTGAGCTGGTCCGTTACGAATAAAAGATCGGAAAGTGCGGGATTGCCTTCGTTGAACAAGTCGCCCGAATGAACTATAAAGTCGACATTTTCATTTATTGCCGCGTCTATCACTTGTTTAAATGCATCCTTTATATCTTCGTTCCTTTGATAGTCCTTGTATACATTACCTATGTGCGAATCTCCCAAATGCAAAAATCTCATAAATTCCCCCTATTTTCAGCGCTATTAATCTATAAATATCGGAAGGTTATATATCTTTTTTATGGTTTATAATCTATTCGCTTCAGAGTCATTCGTAGGATTGTCGACGATAGTGATACTCATTCTCACGCTGCCGCTTGCGATTTTAATGCTGAAAAAATATAGGTCAAAGAAGAACTTAAGCTATCTATTTTGGGGCACTGGCTTGTCTTTCTTTGCATTGGGAGTCCTGCTAGAAGTCTTATTTGCGTTTAACATCTATAACCAGGCATTGATAAAGGTTTATCTGGAAGCCGTTGCACTGCTCGTTGGATTTTTGGCAGCCGGTTCAATTTTCATGCTAAAATCGAAAAGAATACATCTTGCTTATTCAATATTTTTCATAGCAGCGGGAGTTTTCGTTGCTTACACCCTGCTGACATCAAAAATAAGCAACTTGATAACCAGTCATGTCGTTTTTGGTGTGCTGCCGCTGTCTGTTGTCTTATCATCATCCGTTTTGACCTTCCCCGCTGCAGTTATCATAGCGGTTATTGCTGCGATAAGCTACAAGAAAAGCGGTAGCATCAAAATGGTATCTATAATCACCGGAGTGATTGTTGTCAGCATAGCCGGTACTCTCTACATACTTGCTTTTCCTGCGTTCCTTTACTATTCTGAGTTCGTAGGCATCCTGCTGCTTTGGTTTGGATTCATCTGATCAAAAGGATAAAACGTATAAAAATTTGGCAAAAAGCTTTAATACTAGCAGCTCCTAAAGTAAAATGCACACTAAGTTTATCATAGTGCTTGGATCCCTGATGAGCGGGCTTGGGAAAGGCGCAGTCACATCCTCACTTCTCAAAATTCTAAGCATGTACGGCTATAAAGTCCTACCTATAAAGTTTGACGGGTATCTAAATTACGATTGCGGAACTATGAACCCTTACCGGCATGGTGAAGTATTTGTACTTGATGACGGTGGAGAAGTTGACATGGATTTCGGCATGTATGAACGCTTTCTGAATAAGAACCTGACAAAAGCTTCATCAATAACCGGCGGAAAACTGATGGACCACATACTTAAGAATGAAAGGGCAGGCAGGTATCTGGGAGAGGACGTTCAGATAATCCCGCATCTTACTGATGAGATAAAGAAACGAGTGCTTGATTTTGCATCAAAAAACAAACTAGATTTTGTAATAATAGAAGTAGGCGGGACTGTCGGCGATATAGAGAATTCATATTTTATAGAGGCCATGAGACAGCTTTCAACTAGCGAAGACCTGGTTTTTATAGATGTTACTTATATACCGAAGTTAAATGTGGTTGGTGAACAAAAGACAAAGCCGGCACAGTCCGCTTTTAGGCTTTTGATGGGTTCCGGTATCATCCCAGATTTTATCGTTTGCAGGTCAGAAGAAAGACTCGAAGAAAGTACAATCAGGAAGCTTTCGCTTTTCGCAAACCTTCCAAAAGAGAGGATAGTCGACTCATCTGATCTAAACACTGTTTATGAATTACCTCTTCACTTCATAAGACAGGGTTTTGACAAGCGCCTTCTATACAGGTTTGGAATCAAAGACCGAAAGATAAACAAAAACAAACTTATCCGCTGGCAAAAGATAGTCAGTGCAGTCAATGAGCAGAAAAATAAGCCGCTTTCAATCGGCATAGTTGGAAAATATACGCATTTGAGAGACTCTTATGTCAGCGTAAAGGAGGCCATAACCCATTCTTCTGCTAAACTCCACGTATCATACAACTTAAAATGGATCGAAGCTGAGGACATAGAATCAGCTGGACCGGAGAAAATCCTTGCAGGGCTGAATGGAATAATCGTCCCAGGCGGTTTTGGAAAAAGAGGGATTGAAGGGATGATAACCGCGATAAGATACGCAAGGGAAAACAAGATACCTTTTCTTGGGCTTTGCCTAGGGATGCAGCTCATGTCGATAGAGTTTGCCAGAAACGTCTGCGGCCTCAAAGGCGCAAACTCTTCCGAGTTCAATAAAAATTCAAAATATAAAGTAATAGATCTGATGCCGGAACAACGGAGCATATCAGATAAGGGAGCTTCGATGCGGCTGGGAGCTTTGCCGATAAAAGTCTTAAAAAAAGACTCTATAATCCATATGGCTTATAATAATATGGCAGTCTCAGAGAGGCACAGACACAGATATGAGATCAACAATCGTTATAGGCCAATTTTGAATAGAAACGGCTTGGTGATATCTGCGGTTACGCCGGACCGGAGCAGGGTAGAAGCAGTGGAATGGAAAGACTCGTTTGGGATAGGCACTCAAAGCCACCCAGAACTGAAATCCAGGCCGGAATCGCCCGCCCCCCTATTTGTATCTTTTCTTAATGCCGCCAGTGCAAATGCAGAAAAATAAAAGATATTTAACTGTGGCCGTGCAATAAAAATGGATGGAAAAAGAAAGAATTTCAAAGCTTGATAGCCTGCTTGGCGGCCCATTTCTGTCCTCAGAAGACAGAAAGTCAATGATATACTCGCTTGAAAACACAAATAACAAGGTTAAGATAAGCGGTTACGTTCAGAGTGACTCCAAACCAGGGCTTTTCCATGAGGTTTCACTGGAATATGACAAAAACCGGATAATCTCGGGCTCTTGCGACTGCGAATCTTATCAATACAGGGGCTTTCCATGCAAGCACACCTTAGAGATGGACAAGATCAAACCAGCACTCGGTCAGCCAATAATAGCTTCGTATCAGAAGAAGGTTTTTATAAACTCTATAGTCATGGACCCTAACAGCTTTAAATTAGAGATGTCCGGCGCAGTCTTGGATGACGCTGCAAAAAAGAAATTCAACGTCCAGATAGATTATATGCCATTCCATTTGCTCTATGGGCGATGTGACTGCGGGGCGGAAGGAGAGTATTGTTCACACATGCTTAAATTAAGGGACGTTTACCTAGCAAATAGAAAAAAGAAGTCGGAACTATCCAGATAATTATGTCAGTACTGGCAAAGGATGCGCTTTTGAAGTGTCTAAAATCGGGAGATATAAAAATAAGGCCGTTTAAACTATCCGATGTCGGGCCCGGCTCCATAGATCTTCATCTCGGCAACGACTTCCGCGTTTTCAATAAAACGCATGGAATATTCAAAGTAGTCGACAATGCCGATTATAAAAAAATAACTAAACCGATACGCGTTCCGACTGGAGACTACCTGCTGATAATGCCAGGCGAACTTGTCCACGGCATAACTCTCGAGAGGATAAAAACGGCGGATAACATCTCTGGCAGAATAGAAGGCAGGTCTAGATTTGCGAGACTCGGATTGATTGTCCATTTAAGCAGCGGTTTCATGCATCCCGGGAACGATAGCAAGATTGTTTTGGAAATGGTGAATTTGTCACCTGTGCCGCTAGCAGTTTATCCCAGAACAGCAATATGCCAGATGATTTTTGAGAGAACTGAGGGGAAGAGTCGTTATGCGGGTAAGTTCTCCCACCAGACCACTACTTAAAACAGACAGATA
>JAMCRB010000050.1:0-5995 GCA_023380435.1 Candidatus Parvarchaeota archaeon
GTCGGATATGTAGAATGGAGGGTCGACCCGTTTTCTTCAACGATGCACCAAAGCGCTGACGAGGGGGCAGATAAGCTCCATCGCTTTTATGATGGACTTTCTGAAGTCAAAGGCATCGATTCCAGGCTTGTTTTGAGCATAGCAAAAAACAGGTATGGCTCAGATTGGGTGCCAATACCGGAGAAGATAGCATACTTAAAGGACCAGATGAAAAGCCTTTTCGACCGTATTTCCGACCTCCCAATAGTCGGTATAGACGCCGTAAACAGGGACGAGATACCTCTTTCATCGCTTGAGAGTGTACTTTCCCTGGCTGAAGAGAACGGCCTTGCACTCATCCCGCATGTCGGGGAGATGGACAGCCATGATCTTGAAACCGACCTGGATAACATTGAAACTGCAGTGAGGCTCGGAGCAAAGAGGCTTGGCCATGCAGTGTCTGCATACGCTCATCTTGATGGATTTTACGGCTCTAAGGACGCTTCGGGCGTTCTTTACGGCCCGGCAAGGATATCAAAACTTGAATACAGGCAGAAAGGTATAATGGACCTGCTGGCAGAGAAACAGGTTGCAGTCGAGGTCTGCCCGACGTCGAATATGACGGCGCATTTGGGCATAAAAGATTACAGTCTGCACCCTATAGACAGGCTGATAGATAAAGGGATACCTTTTGTCGTCTGCACGGATGATTACGGGATATTCGGAAGCTCTCTTAAGAACGAGATTTATTCGATAAGCAGGGCAAAATCAATAGGTAGGGACAAGATAATAGCTAACTCAGTAAAGTATTCTGCGGATAACCTTTGAGGGTTACTTCAAGAACTTCTTGTCCAAACCCGCTATGACTTCGACAGAGTAGATTCCGTCCACTCCGCTCCTCTTTTTACCGCTTTCATCGACGTATTCTGTCGCCGAGTACGGCACCTGTATCCTGTTTATCCCTGCGGTTACTACGGCCGGGAATGTCCTTGCTTTCGTCAAGTCGTGGTTTGATTGTGCTTCAGGAGTAAGGTAAACTATCACAGGTATCGTGTCTCCGACCTTTGGTTTAGGGAAAAGCAGGCCGGCCACCTTGTCTGTGTATTCTTTTGGTACTAGGCCGGTCATTCCTATTCCTATGTTCTTTGTTATATTGTTGGCTTTAGCTTCCGGCAGGGTGTAAGACAAAGACTGCCCTTTAGAGTTTTTATAGTTACCATTTATGTAAGTAGCGCTTATTTTCAATCTGCTGCTGCCGACGAGATAATCCGGGTTGATTATCCCCATCTGCGGTGCTTTATTTGGATCTGTATTCTGAACATCGTTGGCTTTGTTTATGTATATCACTCCGTCGTAAAGGCCCTTGGAGTGCTCATCGCTTGCACCTATTATAGGGAATGAACCCTGCAGGTAGAAGCCCTGGATCTGCTTCTTCGCGTGCTTGCTGTTCGTGATTGCTGCCCCTTTCTTATAGATTGGTCCAAACATCACGACAAAGCTGCCTGAGCCTGAGCCGATTATCTCCTCTAAAGTGCCCCCTTTCACGAACAAGTGATCTGGTGGCGGAAATTTCTCGACCGGGCTTATAATGACTTTCCCAAGAGTCGATCCTTTATTCGTCAGCAGCTCTTCAAACGATTCGTGGTTTCTTCCGAACATATTTAAGTGTTCTCCTCCGCTTCAAGCCTTTTCTGCGCATTGCCTGCAGCCAATATTGAGATGAGGCTCTGGGCCCTCTTTATCGTTACCGGCTTCTTTGTGAAGATGTCGATTCTTGGCCCCATTACGAGTCCCTTTATGAATTCAAATGGCGTTCCAACCATATAGTGAAGCGGATAATAAGCATAACCGAGGTTGTTCCTCGCCCAACTTGATAATGCTGAGGGGTATCCTCCTCCGATTCTCAATGGCGAAAACACGTGTAATTCCAGATCATCCGAGTAAATCACGCTGTTTATCAGGTGTCTCTTAAAATCACCCATATGCATACGCTGATTTATGGAGTTCTGCCATAGCGTCTGTGCCAGCGGGTACATTTTCTTGTGATATTGCGGTTTTGGAGAAAGCAGTTTGTAACCGTACCTTCCCTTGAGCATGAAGAGCTGTTCTCCGTTGTTGTAGACGTTGTGTCCGTTTGCGTCCTTGTACGGCACTAATTTAGAGTTCAGAAGGCCAAACCCTCCGAGACTGTTTGGGAGCTCCATGGCATCCTGCTCCATCAGGTTTTCCTTGTATTGCTCCTGCAGCCTGCTTATCTCTCCTAGAACCTCTACTCCCGGTTCAGCGCCGCTATATTGAAGCTGTCCTAGGTATTTGTTGCTGAAAAGATCGCCAAGACCTCCTCCCTCTTTAGCACCCAGTGATGATAGAAACTCCTGTATCTGAGAATCCTTGTCCTGAGACCACTGCTGATAGTTGAAAGACGGCGCCGCCTGCGACAGAGGCGAAGTGCTGCTGTAATATTCATCTATGTAAACTCCGAATCCTTTCATATTTTCCTCGTTATACTTTTACTATGATGGAGAGTAATATAAATACTTTACTATTATTGTGTAATTAGTATTTTTAACTGTTTTTTAAGCTCACATGCAGGACAAGAAATTTCTGTTCTGTTTGGGGTTACAGCGCCGTTTTTGGTCAAAAGTCTGATGTATTGAGCTGTTCCAATATCTCAAATGCGTTGCTTGTGATTATCTTTATCCTATCCAAAGGCCATTTACTGTTGTAGCCGTAGAAAAGCGCGGAAACGACATCGTTAATCTCGAAGATGTCGCCTGCGACCTTTATGCCGGTTGTTTGTTTGTCCTCTATTTTGGACCCGATAAACTTTACTATGTCGTTTACTGTACCGTCATCTATATCGCTGGAAGTCCCGTCTCTGTTGTCTATGTAGGGTACCTGCGTCGAAACGAAATCCGGTTTGACCATTTTCACGATTTCCAATGCTCTCTCCCACCTGTCTTTAGGGAGACTTTTCAGATCGATTGACAGTGAGAGTGAGCCGCCTGCTTTATGAACAGACTCCGCCAAATCCTTCAAAACTCCACTGTATTCGTCTTTAGAGATGGCATTCAAATCCGCTTCCAGGCCTATGTCATTAATTCCGAGTTTCTGTAACTCGCCTATTTCTTGCAAGTTGTGTGCAGCGGTTGATTCGTTGCCAAATGGGAAAGAAACGATAGACGATAAAGATATCTTGGCGCTTTTTTTGTTTATTATCTCAAGTGTCCTCTGTCCGGCGGAAACGGGAAGCAGGAGAGTCTTTAAACCATAAGAGGACATCTTATCCACTAAAACTCCCAAATCGTATGTCGAAATGAACGGCTGCAGGCAGGCCTCCTCCATGTTTTCAAGGAGCCAGTTCTTGAAGTCCAATTTAGTTTTAAAAACGTAAGACGGGTCGAAACCCTCAAGCCACACGTTGGAGACCATAATAAGTAGAACAATCCAAACAATAAAAGCTTAATCTATTGACATGTGGTTGAATTTGCCACAAGGGTCTTGCCGTTGTTTGCGGTGTATGTGCACTGGCCGGAATCGTAGAAGTACTGGCCATTAGAGTATTGGTCATAACAATGGTATGAAGTGCCGGACAAAACATCTGTGCAGAAAGACGTCTGCGATGGAGTATCGCTTGATGCAAGTTCGCATGCCGCTGAGCAGGTGAACTGGAAACCGGACACGTTTGTTTGGGACGGCGGCGGAATCGGGGCTTTTGATATCGGTATCAATATATAGAATATTGCTAGAGCGAGTATAACCAGCGCTATGACTATCAGGATTATCACAGATACCGGCAGTTCCTGCGCTCGCATTATTTTATTACTAGGTTTTAAGTTATATAACTTCTTTTATTCCAAGTCTATGCGCATTTCTATAGAACCGTGCTTCTTAAATCCAAATTTCTGGTAGAATGGCGATACGCTCTCGGCGCAGTCCAGTATTACTTTGTAACATCTTGCGGTCTTTGCTTCTCTCAAAAGGTCCTCTACCAGAAGCCCGCCGACACCCTTTCCCCTGTAAGCCTGGTCTGTCACCACGTTTTCTATGTGGCCGTATGGTTTTCCTCCATGCGATAGATTCATCTGTACCAGAAGCGTGGCAGTGCCGGCCAGTTTTCCCTCGATTTCGCAGACTTTTAAAAAGTAATCCTTGTTCTGCGTTATCTCGAGCAGGGCCTTATACGCAGCGGTGTGGTCTTCCTGGGAATATTTCTTATTGTTTGGCTTTAGCTGATCCAAAAGGCCCAAAAGAGGCTCCAGGTCGCTTGCTTCAGCTTTTCTTATTATGGGTTTGTTTTCCATCTACGCTCCAGCCGTCATTTCTTTAGGCGCTCCCTCGCTATTTTTAGCTCTTCAGGCGTGTTTACGCCCATCCATAGACTGAGTTTCTGTGTATCAAAAGGATTGCCAGACTCTCTGAATAGCCTTATGACCTCGGTAAGATATCGCTCGTTCGTCTTTGGATTTACCGGTATTTTATCGTACATGTCAAAGAACGACTTTGGAAGTATGTACATACCGGGATTTACCAGACCTGGCCCGGTAAGTTCTTTTTCTCTTATTTCCACGACTTTGCCTTTTTCATCCAGCATTACCGCCCCGTAGCCATCGAGATTGTCCACTTCATAAACGAAAAGCGTCGGACTTTTTGCTGTTTCTAAGACATGATCATCATACTCCACTATGTCGTCTCCCATCAATACCAGGAATAAATCATCTTTTATGAAATCACGCGCCAGATTCAAAGCATGGGCCGTCCCCAGCGCTTCGTCCTGAAGGATGTATTTTACATTATACGACTTTAACGCTTCCCTGAAAATGCCCTGGGTTTCCTGGTTGACTACTATGGCTACCTCTAATCCATTTTCAATCAGTCTTTTCAGGTTCCTTTCGATTATCGGAATCCCGTTCACACTGAGAAGTTGTTTCGGAGTAGAGAGAAGCTCTGGGTCGGAAGTTCCTTTCTTCATTCTTTTCCCTTTACCGCCTGCAAGTATAACTGCCTGTCTTACCATATTGGTCTTAATAGTTCCTCGGTGACGGTTTAGGCCTCAAAATACTCCCAAAAACGTATATTTTTCTGAGGTTTTTACCCGAATCGATTATCTTTTTCTTCCCTGCTTTTCTTTGGTTTTGCATGATTATGGTTAGAATCCATCTGCTATATAAATATTATTTTGAGTGGAATCACGTTAAGAAACGCTGCCAAAAGTCACAGAGAATATTACGCTATTTGAAAGCTCAGACTTAAAGATTAAGAATTTGAGAAAACAACAGGAGTCACGGCCAGTTACCGCTTAGCCCGCCTGTGTTTACAAATGTGTCTCCTGACGGGGTCGTGCCGGGGGAGACCAGTGTCGTGCTGAAGGAGCCTCCTATCCAGGTAGTAACTGCCCATTCTGGAGAGTATTCTATAAAAGCAGGCTTAAGAAATGTTGAACTGGTGCCGCTGCCACAACCATTCTCCCAATCTACCATGAAGTTATACATTCCGGGGGTTATACTGACATTGGCTGTATTCAGATGACAGCACCCAAATCCCGCCGCTTCCGTCCAGGTCGATGAACTGACTGGCTTATAGTAAATCTCTTCACTATCATCTACCCATGCTGAGATATTAATGGTTTTAGACGGGACATAAAGCGTTGCAATCGCAGTGTAGCCATGAGGCCCGCTTTCATCCGTGCCACAATTGCCACTTTTATTAAGATCCTCTTGGTTAAGAGAGTTTAAAGACTGTGGAAAATTGGAGTTAGTTATCAAGCCATAAGTACTGTCACCATCATAAGCTATGCCAGTCCCATTAGGGTTTGTCTCATTCACGCCCCATTCACTTGAAGGCTCAGAAGTGAAAGTACCATAGGCCCAGCCGTAAGCATTGCTGTTTGTATAAGCAGATGAAGAGCCGGCTATCGCGCCAGTAGAAATATATGGACCGGGGAAAACTGCTCCTGGTTCCGTATAGGTTATAGTAATAGAATCGCTGAAGCGCGCACCTGTACCTGCCGGGCAAG
>JAMCRB010000050.1:6575-8658 GCA_023380435.1 Candidatus Parvarchaeota archaeon
TTTGTCTGTCCCACTGAGCTTGAAGGTTTTGCTAATGACTATGAGAAATTCATCAAGAAAGAAGCTGAGATAATAGCAGTAAGCACGGACACCGCTTATGTCCATAAGGCATGGAGCGAAGCTGACAAAAGAATAACAAAGGTCAAATACCCGATGGTTGCGGACCGCAAAGGCACTATAAGCAGGAGCTACGGGGTTCTGAATGAGGAAACGGGCAACGCTCGAAGGGGTCTTTTCATAATAGACCCGGACGGAATAATAAAGTACATGGTCGTAACCGATGATGATATAGGCAGAAGCACGCACGAAACGTACAGAGTGCTGAGTGCCCTGCAGGCCGGCGGCCTATGCGGAGTTAACTGGGAGGAAGGCAAGCCTCTGGTTAACAAGAACTGAATTGACTGCAATCAACCTTTGCCTGCCGACAGCCTGTTTCTATAGTTTTTTAGTTCCTTCTTCAGGTATGAGACCCATGCGAAATCGTCCTTCATCGCCTTCTTCTTCGGCATCAGCTCCAAAGGATCGATTATTTTCAAGGCAGTTCCGCGATCCACTATCAGGTTTCCAGGGTTTAAGTCTCCATGGCTAAGCCCCTTTCTGTGCAATCTTCTTACAAAGCTTTCCACGGTCTGCTCTATCTTTAGGCTGTCCTTCAAAGACAGGTTTTTGCTTTTTATCAGCGTGCCCAGACTTTCCCCCTCTGCTTTCTCGACGATAAAGCCAGTGGGTTTCATATAGCGATTTAGCACTATGCATGTCGGCTTTATCATCATCTTAGACTCTGCTTTGTATAGCACTCTCATAAGCAGAAACTGGTCTACCGGGGAATGCCAGAACTTGTACGGCCTGTAGCGCTTGTATACAAAGCCGGCCGGCAGATGACTGCGGTTGAGATTATCATACATGATGCAGGGCAGGCTTACGCCGTTGATTTCAACCTGCATCATCCTTCTTTTAAAAGATACACGTGCGCCGCCTTTCCTGGCAGTCGATGGTCTCTTGAAAAAATCAACAATCGTGTCTATGCGCAGCGCAAATGATGATATCCTTCTCCTTGTTTTGGGGGAAGAGACCCAAACAATCGACTTTGTAAATTTCCTGAGTGCTAAGATGACAAGATTAGGCCTGTAGTGAACTGACTTAATATTATGTTTTGTGTCTTCTGGCATGATCTTGTCATCTCATTGGATTCCAATGCGGCCAGCGGGATTTGAACCCGCGTCATAAGCTTGGAAGGCTCACGTTCTCCCACTAGACTATGGCCGCTTCAAAAGAAGAAGGCAATTGCCGGATTTAATGCTTTCTAATCCGATTTACTGCGGCAGAATCAAATCTGTCCCGGCACAAATCCACTGATACCGCTTTTCTTGTTCTTTATGCTGCTCTGCAGAAGATCCGCAGAGAAGCCCGGCGGTACCTTGTTGTAGTTGGCAAAATCGTAGAGTATGAGCCTGAAGATGTTTGAAAGAAGGTAGAGAAGCATGCCTCCGCCAATCATTATGATAAATCCTGCCAGTGCAACTACTGCGCCAAAGACAAGAGAGATAGAAATCAATGCCAATCCTCCTATTAGCAAGGCGAGGCCGCCAAACACTATCGCGAGGCTGTATAAATCGGTATAGGCCAGGCCGCCGAATGTTGCGCCAAAGTGGTCTATTATGAATTTTGTGCTTCGTTTCATCGCGGCTATCGGAGTGAGCTTGTTATCAAGTATTACAGGTACTACAAAAAGGGTTGCCAGGGAGATCGCCATTGAGCTTATAAGGTTGAGGATCCGCCCAAGGCTGCCGAGCCTTGATTCGATTATCCTCAAAACCATTATTATTACAGACAGGAACACGCTCCATTCCAGTATAAGTTTCCAGTAAGGCTTTACCTGACTAAAAGCGCTGCCAAAGCTGATTTTCTTACCTGAAAGAAAAGACCTAAACGAAATAAACATCGCCATTATTATGTAAGTGGATGTGAAAGTCACCAGGATGTAGAATGCAAGCAGGGATATTATGATTAGCACCTCAGAAACCGCTGATGAAGAGCTTAATGAAATGAAAAAAATCGGGATAAAGATCGCAATCATTTCTAT
>JAMCRB010000051.1 GCA_023380435.1 Candidatus Parvarchaeota archaeon
GAATATCCTTTCATTGTCCAGAGGCAATTCACCTGCATGCAGGTTTAGACCGGCCTCTTGTGCTCCCTTGACTGCGAAGTAAATGAAACTGTCCTTCTTCAGGGTCCTTGAGCCGCTGTCCAGTATCGCTTCCCTGGCGCTCGATTTCTTTCCTATGAGAAGTCCTGAAAGGTAAGCCGCCGGTATATTTTTTATTCCGAGCTCCCATCCGAATTTCCTCAGCTCGTCGCTGTACACGCTGGCAAGTGTCTTGTCTCCGCCCTGGCTGTATTCTATTATCTGTATTATTATCCTGCTGTCGGTCTTTCTTACTACGAACCTCGGCAGGTTTGATTTCAAAAGCTTGAGTCTCTTCCTGTAATTCACTTCTCTTTTCATGTCTTCTCCTTCTTTGTGGCTTCGATTACGCTTCTCATGTGCGCAACGCTGTGGAAAGCATTGCCTTTAATCTTTACGTAAAATGACCTGAAATCATCCTTGTCTATTTTGCCGGTCTTAAGCTGTTTCTCCAGCTCGTTTCTCAGTGCCCTGACCTTAGGCGCCCAGCCCAAGTCTGACCTTGCGCCTTTCTTGCCTTTTCTGCTTCCTACGCCCTTTCTGTGTCCGTGCTTCTTCTTTAAGCGGACTGCGCGGGCGCGTCCTCTTGACTGGCCGATTATTAACCTCTTCTTTATAAAGCCCTTCTTTATCAGGCTTTCTACGTCAGCAGATGTTATAGCCTCTTTTATCTCCTTAAACTTTGAAGGGTCGAGCCATACTTTGCCCTCTCCGACCTTTAAGTACTTACTCGCCAATCTTCTCTGTGTTTTTAGGCCTGCTACCATTGTTTTTCACCTTTATTCCTTTTGATTCGCATCTCTCTATTATCAGCTTTCTCTTAAGCGTCCCTACAGAGGCTGCTATTATGACTATGCTGTTTTGTGATAATGATTCGACCTGCTTCGGGCTGAATACCCTGACTGGAAGCATTCCGGCGATTTTGTAGCGGTCTGACCTTTTTGTCATGAAGCCTTCAGACGGCATAGGCCTGTGACCCCTCTTTCCGACTTTTGTCTTGTTTTTCTTGCCTGTCGGCTTTCTCCACGACATCCCTACTCTTTTCAGCTTTCTCGCGTCTCTTTTTATGAATTCCATGTTCAAGGTTTCTTTGTTATGAATATTCCATCCTTAAATATTCTTCTGTCTTTATTTTTTATCTGTATCTTGCTCTCTATGAGCCCGGCCGCCTGTCCGACTTTATATCTGTCGATTCCTGAAAGGGTTATTTTCGTGCCGCTGACCTTCATCTCCACGCCTTCTGGTATTGTCAGTTCCCTTGGTTTTCTCTCGCCGACAAAATTCTCTACTATTAGTTTTTTGCCGGAGGATTTAAGAGACGCCGGAAAGTGCATGTAAACGAGCTCCAGCTCGGCTGTGTAACCCTCGTTGACTCCTATGATCATATTCTTCACGGCAGCTGCCAGAGTCCCACCTATTGCTTTCTGATAGGATACGTCTTTGTCGACGTTTATGGCAAGATTGTCGCCATCTCTTGCTACGTGTATGAACGGGTACCTTATCTTTTCCTGAAGCTCGCCTTTTGGGCCTTTCACCTTTATGAATCCGTCTTCTATAGAAACGTCGGCTTTAGAAACATCCACTTTGAATTTAGTAGACATAGGCTAAAAGACTACCTCCTTTCCTCGTTTTTTTTGCTTCGTCGTTTGTGATGAGGCCGCTGTTTGTGGATAGTATTATAAGGCCGAAGCCGAAAGCCGGTAGGAATCTTTTCTCGTACTTTGTTATCTCCTCTGATTTGATGGGTATCCTGGGCCTTATAGCTTTGCACTTGTTTAGGTTCTCGCTCACTGTGACCTTTATGAATCCTCCTTTTGAATCGCTTATTACTTCGTATTTCTCCAGATAGCCGTTCTTTTTCATTATTTCGAGAAGGCCGACTATGAGATTGCTGCTTGGGTTTATTATGCATTCCCTGTGCCCTACGCTCCTTGCGACGTCTATTACATTAAGAACATTGGATAATACGTCTGCCATAATCAAGCCTCTTTCCCATACTTGTGGAAGCCTACGTCCTTTGCGACTTCCCTAAAGCACTGTCTGCAGTACCTCAAGCCGTGCACTTTTATGTGGGCCTCCGGACGGTTGCACCTTACGCATGTCCTTTTCCTGGCGTCGTTCGGCTTAAGCTTATGTTTGTTGAACTTTGTAAACCTGCCATAGCCGGCTGTTCCTGGCTTGTGTATCTTAAGTATGCGCTCGTATGCAGTTTCCATTTAATTCAAAACCTCTGTCCTGTACTTGTTCCTGACGAATTCCATCGCTTCCTCTCTGGTTATAAGATGTCTTTTACCTATGTGTCTTTTTAAGCGTTTCCTGGAGATGCTGAACCCGCGCCTCTCGAGGGTAACGCTGATTGAGATTCCCACTATTCCGACTGTATAATCATACTTTGCACCGGGGATGTGAACATATTCCGAGACGCCGAAAGCAAAATTGCCTCTTTTATCGAAATTCGAGGCTTTGAGTTTGTTTTCGACGGCAGAAAGCATCCTCGACAGAATCTCATCGGCTTTCTTCCCCATTATCGTTGTTTTTACGCCTATCGCAAGCCCTGGCCTGATTTCCCACTCGGGGATTCTCTTCTTCGTTATTGTCTCGACGGCTTTTGTACCGGATATGCCCTCCAGAAGCTTCTTTATGCTCTGGAGTTTTTCGCCCGGCTCGCCCACCCCTATGTTTAGCGTGACTTTGTACAGTTTTATCTCTCTCATCGGGTTTTTATTTTCCATGTTATAATGGTATGCACGCATCCGACTTGGCCGATATGCCTGTGCCGTCCACGTCTATTATCGCCGTGTCGCCGTCTATTTTAGATATTTTGCCTTTCTTCCCGGCGTTTTTACCGCTGAATATCATGACTTCTCTGCCCTGCTCGAATGGGATTATCTTTTCTATTTTTCTGTCTTTTAGGCTCATTACTATTGTGTCGCCTGCCTGTACCTTTCCCTCAGGATCCAATATGTTCGTGCCGTCGTGCAGGCTTAAGATTGTTTTTCCGCCTTTTATGTAGCGTTTTGACATCGACTTTAAGTGTTTTGAGTTTACCGGCTCGCTGCTTTCAGATGCGCTTATCTTGCCATTTGATCCGAACCCGGCTATGAAGTAACTGTTTTTTATTTGTATAACGTCGTTGAACCCTACGGAATATTTTTCCTCCGTTATAGTCTTGCCGTCAACCTTGACAAACCCGCCTTTTATAAGGTATCTTGCTTCTTTTGAGTTGTTAGCTATCTTCATTATGTCCCTTATGAATCCTCTAAGCGGCATAGAATGCTTTACATCGTGCTTTCCGGGGTATTGTCTTATGTAGTACTTGTACTTTTTCCTCGGTATCACCGCTAGGTCGGTTACAACGCTTCTCTTGAAATGTTTAGATTCACCGTGTCGTGCCATAAGATTTTATCCTGCTACTCCTCCTCTGATCCGTAAGGTTTAGGTCTTTTATAAGCAAGGCCGACGGCCTCAGTTTAAACGGTACTTTATTGCCCTTCTTTGTGACGTTCTTAGCTGAATCTACAGATACCTTTAGCTGCTTTGTATAGACCTTGTCGATTTTGCCTTCCGTTCCCTTGAATTTCCCGCGCATGATTATCACTGTGTCGCCCTTTTTGAGCGGGAAGTTCCTTGTTTTGTATATCTCCCTTAGTTCTTTTGATAAGTGTGCCGACAGCATCGCCCTTTTCATATTCAAAGGAGCGTTTCTTCTGTAAGCCCTTTGCTTCTTCGGGCTCTTGCTGCTCGACCAACTCTTATTAAAATCCGTTTTCATACTATTTTAGATGCTATTTTTGTTATGTGAGGGAACCTGAGCGATATCTCTTTAGGCAGTGGGCCTCTAAGTATCGTTCCCTGTGGTTCATATTTTTCCGTGTCCTTTACTATTGCACATGCATTGTCCTCAAAACATAATCGCGTTCCATCTAATCTCCTATACTCCTTCCTCTGTCTTACTATTACAGCAGGAAACTTTTTGTGGACCGTATCGGGAGATCCGGCCTTTACAATCACGAATACCGTGTCGCCGACGCCACATTTCGGCTGCCTGTCCTTTACTCCGTGGTATCCTCTTATGTTAACCACTTTAACTATCTTTGCGCCTGAGTTATCTGCAACCTTTATCCAGCTTCCGACGTTTATAGACTTGGAGATTTTAGCGCGAAGCGGCTTTAATCCTCCTCCCTTTCTTCCTGTTCCCATATTAAAGTTTCCTCACAACTACGAAGTGCTTCCACCTGCTTATAGGCCTTGTTTCATAAACGACGACCCGGTCGCCAGCTTTTGCATTTATGCATTCTGGGTTATGTGCAAGGACCTTTGTTTTCTCTTTTATGAATCTGTCGTATTTCTTTATCCTGCTTGTCCTTGTCCACGCTACTGAAACGGTCTTGGGAGCACGTGCAGAGATTACAGTCCCTTCGAAGCTGGCCCCGTGGATCCTAAGGTCCCCGTGATACGGGCAATTTCTATCGCTGCAGGTAGCTTCCGGCTTTATTAAATCTTTATATTGCATATTCCCATGGCCTCATGTTTATGTCTTTGCCTCTCAGCATCAATTCTCCTTTTTCGGTATAAACGATAAGATTCGCAGTCTGTTTTATTATCCTCTTGTTACCGTTGGGTGTAGAAAGCAGGAGCGAGTTCTTGGTCTCGTCAATTACGTAACCTTCAATCCCCAATTTCATTATTCTTACTCTCTTTCCAATTAACATTAGGTATCTAAGAAAACTGAGCTTTAAAAATGTTTTGAGCCCAGTGCTGCTGAATCTGTTCATATAAGACCTAATTTTGTAGCAAGGTCCATAGCAGAAAACTCTTTTTTTAGCTGTACTATAGCAACCTTGTCCCCGTTTATTTTGTTCAATATATTTATAGCGGACGTTTTGACTTCGAATAGCGATTCTATTTCCTTTCTTATCAGTATCTTGTTTGAATCTTTTGATACGATGAAATAGAGCTTGTTCTGTTCCTGCATCATTCTGGTCGCCTTTTCTCCGCCCAAAACGCTGATTATGTATTTTACATTCTGTTCCATATTCACTTCAATGAGGTCACCGCGCTTTTAGTCCATATTATCAGCCTGCCGGGCATGCCAGAATGAGAGACGTCTGAAACTGACAGGGACTGTGGTGTTTTTACCGCAACGTTTATGTTCGAGAACGCTGCTGATAACTTTGACGGGTCGTTTGTTATTATCACTGGTCCAAGCTTCCTCTTGTATTTTCTACCGCGCATCTTGCCCTTCCCTGAGTTTATTTTCCTTTTCATAATCCTTTCGGCCTCATCATTAAGACCTATGCTGCCAAGGAACTTCACGGCGTCTTTTGTCTTTGAGATCGTATTTAGCTTGTCTTCTACGATTATCGGCAGAGAACTTACGCTCCCAAGACGGTGGAATCTCTTGACTTTATCTATGTCTGCCGAGGCCGCTATGGCCATCCTGATCGCTGCCTTCCTCTCTTTTTTATTTACCTGTTTTTCCAGGTTTTTCTCTGCCTTTGGAGGGTGCGCTTCTCTTCCACCCACAGTGTTTGGTGCGACGGCGCCGACATAAAAGAACGTGGAGCCCCTGTGCATAAGTGTCTTTTTAGGCACTCTTGTAAGACCGCGGCCGTATACCGTCTTGTAGGCTCTTTTTCCATGTTTGCCGCCGAATCGCCTCTTTGTCAATTCTGCGGACTTTCTACTGCCCGCTAATGGGTCTGTGTATTTTAGCTGGAATTTTACGGATTCCTCTGCCAGAAATGCTTTCTTTATTGTCGCGGGATTTACCGCTTGCTTGAAGACTTCTGGGAGCTGTATCTCCTCGACTTTCGCGTTTTCCACTGAAATAACATCTACCATATCACTTCAAAAAAGTAACCTTTACCGGCTCTGCCTTCTTTACAGGCCTCAATGCCTTTCTGAGTATTATCAGTCTGCCTGTGCTGCCTGGCACAGATCCCTTTATCAACAGAGCAGATTTGTTTATGTTGCCGTATCTTTTATATCCCTCCGGGATATTTAACTCCGAAGGGTCCTTGACTATCTTTAAAACGAACTTGTTATATTCCACTCTGGAGTTAAAGCCGAGGCGACCGTGCTGCGGGACTGTAAACTGTACTTTTGCCATAGTCTCTGCACCGAGATTGCCGGCCTTTCTCCTTGATTTACTGGCGTGAACTGGAAATATTTTTACTCCAAACCTCTTTACAGAACCCTGGAACCCTTTCCCCTTTGTAACTGCTGAAACATCCACAAAGCTTCCGTCTTTTACGACAGAAGAAACGTCTAACTCTTTTCCAAGAAGTTCCTTTGCCTGTTGCCTCTTTGAGTCTATGCTGCCGCCTATTCCTATCTCGAATATTTCGGGCTTTTTCTTAAGGTTTATCTGCCATGGCTGCGTAGAAACGAGAAGCCTGACATCGGATGCGTTTTTCATTACTTCGTCCGGATTTGAGTTATTCTCCTTGAATTTTACTCTTCTCTCGACGAATTTATTTATGCCCTGGGCCCAGCTTTCCGAGATAACTCCATTTTTACCGTAAGCCCTCAAGGCGCATACAAAGAGCGGAGGACACTCTAGCACTGTGGCTGCCGTCATAACCTCACTCTTGAAAGTAGGTGAATTCTTGTCGGAATCCACATAAACAACCTGTATCATTCCAGCTTTGTAGCCTGCAAATGAGCTTATCTCTTTGTCTTCAAGTCTGCCGAACTGCGGAAAATTATGGTAGGCGCTGCTGCTCTTGGTTATAGGGTAATACTGCAGACTCCCCCTTCTCGGTGTGCTCTTCTTCGTTATCTGATGTCCCATGTTACACTTCTCAAACTAAATTTACATTTATATATTTCTTGTAAATCTAGCTTAAATAGATGACTATACAGATATAGCTATCCTTTTCACTGTTTTTATGCTTTGTGTTCGAGCACTTTAGAGTTATGTGGCAGGCTCATTCTATTATGCGTATGCTCTCTTTTGACCTGCTGCTTGTCTCTAGGCCCGAGATTAGGACAACCCTGCGAAGCCTGTTCTCTGCCATTATTTGTTTGAGAGGTTCTGCCGGGTAGGACCCTAATTTTTTTATGCGAATGGGTGTTATTCCCCGCCCGAATGCCAGAGCGTGCAGTACTGATTTACTGTCAGAAATCGCAAATATCCTTACCCCCAGTCGAAACCTAGCAAGCCTAAACGCGCTTCTACCGGATTTAGTCAGCACAACCGCGTCTTTTATCTTGGTTTTATTGATAAGGCTAACCGCCGAATCTATCAAAGCATCCCTCTCGTCTATTACCGGGTAATTTTTAGAAGAAGGCGTTGGCTTTGATAGTGATATTATGTGTTCCAGCATCTTTACGGCAGCTGATGGGTGCTGTCCTATCGCGGTCTCCTCCGAAAGCATTACCGCATCTGCGCCCTCCGATATCGCAGTGAACACGTCATCGACCTCGGCGCGGGTCGGCATTATCTCTGTCGTCATCGACTCCAGCATCTGTGTCGCCACTATCACTGGTTTACTAAGTTTATTTGCGGACATTATTAATTTCTCTTGTATTTCCGGCACTTTGGCAATGTCCATGTTTAGGCCAAGGTCTCCCCTTGCTATCATAATAATATCTGAAACCTTAGCTATGTCCTCAAAGTTATCGACTGCGTCCTTTCTTTCTATTTTTGATATTATAACGGCATCCTTACCTGCAATTTTCCTAACGTTTAATACGTCTTTTTTGTCAGATACAAATGATATGGCAAAAGTAGTTATTCCGTGCTTTAATCCAAACCTTATCCCCTCGATGTCTTTTTGAGTGGGGTATTTTGTCTCGTACACCAAACCTGAGGCATTTACGCTCTGCCTGCTTAGAAGGGTCGCACTATTCAGAGCTTTTACTAAGATATTCCTGCCATCGCGCTTAAGTGGCTTAAGCTCTATTTTACCGTCAGAAAGGAGTATTCTCTGCTTTATGTCTACGCTTTTGACTATCTTTTCGCTTACGGGTATTTCGCCTTCCGGACCAAAAGAATAAACCTTGCCTCCTTTTATATCAAGTTTACCAGCAGGCAGCGGACCTGTTCTTATTTTGGGCCCGGGTAGATCTAAAAACAGCACGGCTTCTTTTTTTAGTTTTGTTTTTGCCTTGTTTATGGCTTTCATGACCCGAATCACATAAGATTTTGACGCATGGGAAAGATTAAGTCGGAATATGCTTGCACCTTCCTGTAGCATTTTTTCTATTTCTTTTTCATTGTCGGATGCCGGCCCTATCGTAGCTATTATTTTTACCTTATCCATAAAAATCAGAGTCTCTTATTGGTTAATAACCTTACGAAGCTACGAAAGCAGAAGGCATCACTCCATTTGGAGGATAGGCACGCGCCGCTATTAATGCCCAATGAGTTATATCCGATGTTGCACCAGAATAAGGAAACAACTCAATTGCATTGAAAGAGGTATAAGTTGTGTCTGAAACTGACACTGTAGTAGGAGATGTACTTACATCCAACGTATTAGAAAAAGGTTCTACCCACCCTTTAATTGAACCTCCAGAAACATATTGAAATTCCAAAGTATACCATGTGTTTGCAGACTGAGCATAGCTCGTGGTTGCAATTGCAGTCCATGTTGTTCCGGACGTTTTCCATAGTGCTAGATAACCATTGCCCTCGGCACCGGGGTCCGCAGCATAACCGTCCCATAACCCAGCCGTAGTAGAACCAGAACCTACTCCGATATCATACGCTTGTGAATCTGTTTGGGCCCATGAGGTAATTATAAAGCTTGATGGTAACGTTGATGGCAAGTCAATAAATGCCAGCTCTTGGCCGGTTGCGCCTGTCCAAGTAAGCAATGGATAGTTTCCTCCTGCGGGGCCAATCCCATTAGATATAGAATAATAAGATGTACCCAACTTTGATGAAGAAATGGGGTCATTTTGCATGTTGTAATAAGCTAAAAATACATTTGCGCCATCATCATACTCTCCATATGTTGATGACAGGAGCGGGGCCTCCCCAGTATTTACAGTATTGAATAGATTATCGGATTTTGGAGCGAAGTCCATGAAAACTTGTTCGCCTGCGCCTCCAGGTATCGATCCGAGCTTTATCCAGTAGGTGGTGTTAGTGCTTGTTGGGCCTACGCCACTGTAAATCACGCTGTTTGCAACACCGTTGTTGTTATTACCACTATAATCTTTGACATTTCCTGCGAGAGGGTACCATGCCACGATATTTGTTTTAGACACAGGTCCTCCACTAAGACCGCTTGAATAAAGTTCTTGAATTTGCGAACTGGAAAGTGCAGTGTTATATACTTGTACATCCGCAAGGTTTCCGCTTATGGGGTTGCAGCCTCCGCTGCTTGTAACGGGGTTATTGCCGCTTATTGTCAATGCAGAACTGGGTTCTAGAGTGCCTGTGGCTGGTACCGGGTTACCTATCTGCACGCCATTCATATAGACTACAAGATCTGTCCCATTGTAAACTCCAACAAATTGCTGCCACTGGTTCGGAAGTACGGTAACTCCGGGGAAATCTCTGAAAGTGTCCCCTGCACTATTCGTTATGCTCCAAGATTCCGTCGGAGGGTTTCCCCCCGCCTCTATAAAGAAGTAGTACGCTCCGCCGCAACTGTTTGATACTCCGCTTACTGCATTTTCCCAGTAATTTCCAGATACGCCCCAATAACCATTATCTACTGGCCTCAACCAGAAAGAAACCGTTACGGTAGATGAAGGCGCATTTGCTACTTGAGCGGTTATATAACCTGGCGGGCTCTGTGAAAAACTGGCAATATCCCCAGATTCGAGCCATGATGGTATTATTGTCCCATTTGGATAAGTGAATTCGATATTGCTAAGATTGTTATTTTCATACCCCGAATAATGTGATGAATTTATTTTTACCATCTGCTGGAATGGTGAGGGTGTTGCTGAAGACTGACTATTATAGATATTTACAGGAGCAGAGTAAGTAAAGTTTCCCGGGCTTTTCACTGAATACGTGTTTCCAAAGCTTACAGAAGGCATCACTCCATCTGGAGGGTATGCGCGCCCGTCTACCCAAAGCCATCGTGCTGTTACTGAATCTGACCAAGGGTAATAGCCGATGCTTAGCGATAGTTTAGAGGGGTTCTGACAACTGATGGAAGACTCCGTAAAATTATACCAAGGATTATAATTATCAGAAACTCTGAATATTGAACCTAAGTATACTAAACTTACAGTTTGATTTGGTACTGCTAACGGTTGACCGCCAATACAATCATAACCTCCTTCAAGATTATTTCCATTGAATTGCAAACCTTGGTCGCACCCCCCGGCATTGTACTCATCAAGAACTACACAGCCATCAATTGTACTTGAGTTTGTTTCCATTAAGCCTGCCGAGTGCGAATTTCCTACTATGTACGTGTCTACTATTGTATTTGGGCTGAATAGTTGTTTTGTCTGTAACCATTCTCCTTGTGCGTTTTGACCGCTATTACCTATAGTTATGTTTAAACCATCTCCAGTGTAGATTCTTCCGCCCCCACCTGTGCCATTAAATATATTCCATGCAGAATAGTTTAGGCTACTAGATGCAAAATCAGTATAGAAATTAAAGACGTTTGCACCATCGTCATATTCTCCATAAGCAGATGATGCTTGACCAAAGAAAGCCGATGGCATAACTCCATTGGGGGGAGCAGATGGCGAGTAATAATCGACTGTAACATTTGACCACAAAGCTGTATATGAACCCCCGCCATCTTCATAATAGTCTAATTCTATTCGTTGTGTTCCTAGGGTAGATATCTCGCCCGAATAGGAAGTAAATCCTTCGGTATGCCATTGGTTTACTAAATTATTTGGGTTTGAAGTTCCGCCAAGCCAATAGGCACCATTTCCACCATGAGCGGATGAAGAATACCCCAATGCAATACCATCGTCAGAGCCTACGTAAAACTCTGTAGGAGAGTTGACTTCAGCCCAACCAATTGCCTTTATTATCCACGGGTTACTACCATCGCCCCCAGGGACTGGCGGATTAGGGTAAGTCACTCCTCCAGAATAACCTTCCTGGTAATTTATAACAACATTCGGTTCACTATCGGAGGTAACATCCTCTGTTGTACCGGCGAGGGGAGTATAAAACTGGGTTGTTGAAGAAGACATTGGAGTGCATGAATCGATTGTAGCCCCATTATTTAGAGTGGCGGAGTATACCTCATTCTGATAGCCACCACTATCACATGATGAGGCTGAGCTAAAGTAAATCTGATACTCTAAACCTTGGTTCATTACATTTGCTATGTTATTGTATTCCCCGTATGATGAAGAAAGCTGCGGGGCCTCACCGTCATTGACATTGTTGAAAAAATTCTCGGATGTTGTGCCAAAGTCCATATACACTGTTATGGAAGAAGAAGCGGGAATGCTATTGAGCTTAAGCCACCAGACCGCATGAGTTGAGCTGTAACCCTCAAGCCATGATGTAACGACACTGCCGTTAGAAT
>JAMCRB010000052.1 GCA_023380435.1 Candidatus Parvarchaeota archaeon
CTGCTCATTATTCGCTGCAGCAGCTTAGATCCTCTACATTGTGGTAAAATGATAAAGCCCCGAGTTTCATTATTTCACTCAGCGTCGGGAACATGTGCACAGTGTCTATTATATCATCTATTGTGAGCTTGAACTTTACGGCCAACACGGCTTCATGTATCAAATCTGCGGCGTTTTCCCCTACTATCTCCACGCCAAGTATGCGCTTTGTCTTTGCATTTATGACCATCTTTATCAATCCCCTGGTGTCCTTTATTATGCCCGCTTTTGCCAGATCTTTGAACATTACAGGCTGGCAAGCACATTTTATCCCCTTGCCATTTGCTTCTTCGTCTGTTAGACCTACTCTTGCGGCTTCCGGAAATGTAAAAACTGCAGAGGGAATGGCATTAAAGTCTATCCATACCTTTTTGTCAGCGAATGCATTTACGGCCGCCTTGTTGCCTTCGGCGGCTGCCAATGCTTCCAGCATAGGCTCTCCTGTTACATCACCCGCAGCGTATATTCCATTGACAGACGTTTCCATGTACTTGTTTATTTTTATGAAGCCTTTTTTGTCAGTTTTCACTCCGATCCTGTCAAGATTTAACTTTTCTACGTTTGGTTTCCTTCCAGTGGCGAACAGTATCTCCTGCGCCTTCACTTCCTTTTTGCTCCCTTTAGCTGAAAATGACAGCTTTACAAGGCCGTTTATCATTGAAACCTTGTTTATTTCTGTCCCGGTTATTATATTTACTCCCTCTTCTTTCATGTATTGCTCAATATAGTAGCTCACTTCCGGTTCCCAATTCGGCAGTAGTCTTTCGCTTCTCTGCAGCAATGTGACTTTTACACCAAAGTGCGCAAACATCTCCGCAAACTCCAGACCCAACGCCCTGCCTCCTACTATTATAATTGACTTTGGCAGTTTTTTCATAGAGAGCGCTTCCTCATTTGTCATGTATCTTATGCTGTCAATCCCCTCTATCTGTGGTACGCTGGCTCTTGCTCCGGTCGCTATCAATATCTTTTTTGCTCTTATCTCGTGTCCATCTACAATTAAAGTATTTTTATCTTTGAAACTTGCGAAGCCGTTTAAGTACTTTACATTTTTCAGTTTAGCAAGCACTTTCTGATACTTGGAGAAGCGCATGCTTGAGGTAAGGGATTCCTTGTCCCGCATTATTTCGTTGAAGTTTTTAATCTTAGCAGAATAGGATAGTCCATCAAATCTATTGATGTTAATTCCGTCCATAAAATTTCCGATCGTTATCAGTCTTTTACTCGGAACGCAACCGACATTTACGCATGTTCCCCCGATAAGCGTCCCCTTAGTCTCATTTTTCCCTATCATTACAGTTTTGATACCAATCTCATCTGCCTTTAAGGCGGCTGCAAATGCAGCAGCGCCGTGCCCTATTATTGCACATTCATACTCTTCCATTTTTTTCCTTCTTCAGTATACCGCATTTCTCCAGGTAAATTTCATAATTTTTAACGTGGTCTGATACTTCATCAACCAGCTCTTTAGTCTCATCATTAATTCTGTAAATCCTGTTCCTTCCGGCTTTTCTTACGCTTATGAATTTACAGTTTAGCAGACACTTCAAATCATGCGATAATTTAGTCTGCTCCACTTTCAGTTTTTTCTGGATTTCTCCGGCACACAACTCTTTATCTCTTAGCTCCATCAGTATATTGAATCTGCTCTTGTTCGCAAATGCATCAAAGAAAAGGTCCGTCGCGCTTTTCATAAACCATCTTTTAATATCAAATTTTCAAGGTTTCCTACCCCATTTGCAATCCCTTCCCCAACGTATAAAATTTTCCCGGTCGGGCTTATAAGATAGTAGATATCAAGCTGAAAAGTCGGAGGAGTATTATAAGCTACCGTCATATTGTAGCCGGCAACACCTCCCTGAACATATGTGTTGTTATTAGCAATTCCTTCCCCAACGTATAAAATTTTACCGGTCGGGCTTATAAGATAGTAGATATCAAGCTGAAAAGTCGGAGGAGTATTATAAGCTACCGTCATATTGTAGCCGGCAATGCCTCCCTGAACATATGTGTTGTTATTACCGTATTCAGAGATAAACTGCGAGATCGGCATGCCCTGGGAGCCAAGATCATCATATTGTTCTAGTTCCACTACCTTAACCCCGTGCTGCTCGAAGAATCCAAGGTCGTTCGCAACTACTTCGTTTCCCTGTGCGCAGCTCGAGCACCACGTAGCAACGAACCACAGCAGAACAGGTTTTCCATAGTAATTACTGATACTCGAATAGGTACCGTTGTCCAACTGAAAAGCATAGTTCGGAGCGCTGTCTCCCACAGCCAGGTATTTTGATGAATTTGCATGACTTAGGAGTGTAAAATTGGTTATCAATGCAATAGCGACCACAGCAACAACCAGATATAATATATATTTGATTTTTATTCTCATTTTCTATCCTCGCAACACTCGTCGTTTGCTTCTGCAGTCTGGTTGATTGTGCAACATGAATTTATGTTTTTGTTTATTTGTATAAGCCCAAAGAAAGCCGCAGCCGCGCCTATGCCTATGAACACCGGTCCGTATACGGAAAATATCGATTGTATCTTGCCGGTATTTCCTACTATGAACGAAGTTGATAGTCCGCCTACTGCCAGAAGCGAAGGGACTATGCTTGTGCAGCATAGGCTGCTTGGGAGAACTGCGCTTAATATCGAGCCAACGCTCAGCTTTTTGCTGGTTTTTGCCTTTGACTTGTATGCATAGATGTTCAGAGTTACTACCAGGCTTATCAGAAATGATATTGCGATGGAAGAGACGATATCAAAATATAAGTAGTACCTTCCAAAATCCAATATTCCGGTCGCAGAGCTTATGAGAAGATATCCGTAAATCAATAGTATTGAAACAAAAAGAACGGAGAATATGCCGGCGTATAGCCGGGTTTTAAAGACCGTTACCGTGCTGGCAAATACATTATTATATGAAATTTTTTTCATATTTTATGAAAGTATCTATAATATAAATACTTTACTTGTGGTTTTTGTGTTTTATCTCCAGTACAATGAAATTCCCTTTTTTATGGGTTTTTATGCCGTATCCAGGATTTATATGCAGGTTTTCGATATCACTTCGGC
>JAMCRB010000053.1 GCA_023380435.1 Candidatus Parvarchaeota archaeon
GCAGTTATATTCGTGGGATTGGCTTCTGAAATACTTCTTAAGCTCGTCAACAGTTTTTAGGCCGAGTCTTGACCGTATGCTTTCAAAAATGTCCGCCAAGATATAAGATTTTACGCTTTCCATTTATATTTTGAATACAGTAATACCGTGCACTTGTTCAATTTAAAGCTTTTTTAAAATAATCTCTAATGTGCTAACCCGAAAAAGCTATTTTTATATATAATTAGCAAATATAGATTGACCTATCGATCTTATACTAAAAACTATTTATCTACTCTCTTTTTCTCTATTATATGAGTCTAACACGAAGATCCCAATCAGCATTAGAGTACATGATGACCTATGGCTGGGCCATACTGGTCATCGTCATCGTAGCAGCCGTCCTGTATTCTTTAGGAATCTTCTCTCCTTCTTCGTCACTGTCAACAACAATCACAGGATTTGCAAACCTGGGAACAGTGAACGCAGTCTGTCTGGGGGGAACAAGCTTCACAATATCCATGGGAGACTCAACAGGTTACCCTATAAACGTAACAGAAATCAACCTAACATCATCCTCAGGAAAGACAACCTATTCTCCAAACATCCTAATCCAGCCTAACAGTATACAGACTGTAACGGTACCTTCATCATCATTATGCACTTCAGGAGCAAGATATTCTGTTTCTGCTGTTATATCTTACCTAGAGCCAGGGCAGATATTCCCAGGACCGTATACCTCGACAGGAACAGTTGCAGGAACAGCGAATTCTCCCCCTTCTTCAGCTACATACTATGAGCCATTGAATATAACAAACACACAAAACCAGGGAACTCCTTCCCCTTTTCAGCAGATGATCAATGTGACAAGCACCAGTCCAGGCTGGGGAGACATATCCTCATCTCCATTCGGCCAGAACGTTGAGTTCTTTTCCTCAACAGGCCAGATCCTTGATTCCTGGCTTGAAAACTACACGTCAACCCATGCAATCTGGTGGGTCAAGCTGACTTCCTCGATTTCCGCAGGCTCCAAGCAGACAATCTACATGGGCTTCGCTTCTACCTCAACAAATCTTTTCAACACAGTAAACGACGGTGAAGCACCACAGCTCAGTGGGACCGGACCACTTGTTTTGCCGTCAGATATTCTATACTCTATACCTTATGCAATAGTTTATGGGTACGGAACAGAGTACAATCCATTTACATTCAATCTTACAATAGATCCAGCCTCATTATCACAGTATGAAGCCTCAAATCTATCTAATATAGAGGCATTTGCTGCAAACGGAACCGAGTTACAAGCTAAATTACAGGGTAATCCGACAAGTTCATCAACATCCGCAATCATTTCAATTACATTTCCAGGCGGGATGAACTATTTTACACAGTTAAGTGCAAATGATCCTTATGGGTCTAATTCTTATAACTTATTCTATCTTGGATTTGCATCTCCATCTACCGATCTTCATGCTTTATATGACAATAATATTCCTTACTCTCCGTACCCTGCTATAACATTTGGTAGCGGTCCACTAGAAAAGAATATTGGGTATTGGGGGAAGTACGATGATGGGGCCAGTGTATTTAACAACTACACAAATTTTTCTGGGGGAAAAATTAGGTTTGGAAATGCATGGGCATTCGGTCTACCAGCACAAGGTTTCGGTTTTTTTACCGGATTAGATTACACATTAGGTAACAGAATGGGTTACTCAATTATGCCAATAAATTACGGTGAAATCGGCCAAAGCTACACAACACTTAATAATTGGGATTTCACCGCCTCCCCTGCTTATATAACTAATATAACCTATACCTCTCTTTATGGTCCCTTTAATTTAGTATCTGGTCAATGTTGTGCACTCCCTCCCAACCAGGGAGAAGCAATAGATTTAGGCTGGGGTACAAATGGCAGTGGACTTGAACCTATGGCTAATCTTAACTCAAGTGGAGAATATATCTTTGAACAAAATCAGAGTGCTTTTACAAAAATAAATTCTAGTATTTATGGAATAGCCCCTATAAATTCTAGTTATGAAGAGTTTCTTTTAGGTAATAAAATTATTGGTACAATGCGAATTCCGATAACAGGTAAAATTAATTTTGGTCTCTCAACTGTATACCTAGGCCAAAACTTATATAGTTACTGGATGCTCGTTAGGGCCGCCCCACCGAACGGAATAATGCCTTCTGTAAGTTTTGGAAGCTTATCTCAAGTGATTTAATCTCTTAATAGTATAATAAATTAGCAGGCTTTGATAAGACTTGATAGCACAAATAAACTTTTTTGCTTTCCCACCAAGTCCGGTTCCTTCTAAAATAATACCAGTCTTTATTATTTAATGTATCTTATTAAAATTCGTTTAAATACCGAAAGAAAGACAAGCAAAATTGCCCCGACCGGGATTTGGACCCGGGTTTCCGCCTCGAAAGGGCGATGTCCTTGACCGCTAGACTATCGGGGCGGTTCATACAACAAGTGTTTTGAAGCATTTAAAAGTTTTAAACCTTCCCTGCTTATTATAATAATGCCAAACGTTACGTTTTACTTTGAAGTACACCAGCCTTACCGCATAAAAAGGGTGATGTCATTCGACCATACCGAAGATTTCATAGACTGGGAGAAGAATAGGGCAGTTTTCAACAAAGTCGCAGAAAAGTGCTATATACCGATGACAAAACTATTGATAGAATTGTCAAAGAAATATCCGGAATTCAAGACAAGTTTCTCGTTTACCGGTACCTTTTTGGAGCAGGCCAAAGTGTTCAGGCCGGAGGTAATCTCGCTTTTCCAGGAGCTTTTAGACCTCGGCGGTATGGATATACTCGATGAGACTTACTACCATTCGTTATCCTACCTCATAAGCAAGCAAGAGTTCATAAGCCAGATAAACAAGCACAGGGAGGAGATTTGGCGGGTGTTCAAATTCAAGCCAAAGGTCTTTAGGAACACCGAAGCAATGTACTCGAATGACATAGCAAAGACTGCATCGCAACTCGGCTACAAGGGCATAATATCGGAAGGATGGGATAAAAACCTGGGCTGGCGCTCTCCAAACTACGTTTACACCGCTCCGCAGTCGGATATAAGCGTTTTACTGAGAAACTACAGACTAAGCGATGACATCGCTTTTAGGTTCTCTTCCCATGACTGGAAAGAGTTTCCTCTTACGACTGAAAAATACTCTGACTGGCTGTCACACAACGAAGGAGAAACCGTAAACCTTTTCATGGATTATGAGACTTTTGGAGAGCACCAGTGGCAGGAAACAGGAATATTCGAGTTCATGAGACATCTCCCAGAGAGGCTCATAAACCGCGGCGTAGGCTTCAATACCGTCAGCGAGACTGCTTCTATAAAGCCAGCCGGGGTGTTTGATGCTCCGGATATAATCTCATGGGCGGACTTGGATAGAGACCTGTCTGCGTGGCTGGGCAATAGGATGCAGGATGCGGCTTTTGATAAGCTTAAATCAATGGAAGATTCGGTGCTTTCGACCGGCAGCCAGGAGCTTATACACAAGTGGAGGATCCTGCAGACATCCGATAACTTTTACTATATGTGCACAAAGTGGTTTGCAGACGGCGACATACACAAATATTTCAACGCTTATGATTCGCCCTACATAGCCTACATAAATTACATGAACGTTATCTCACATTTAGACAGAGAAATCAAAACTTCTTTAAAGCGTCTTGGTAAACTTGCAGATACACCGGCATAAATTTATCCCACCCGAAATTGTCTGATATCTCCTTAGCAGCTATACGCAGCTTAAGGAGGTCTTCCGTATCGGTAAGGCAGAGCTTAAGCATGTCCCTGCTTATCTGGTCTACTATTTCATCCCGCTTCTTGCCAAGAAATTTCTCCACAAATATACCTTTTAAAGAAGTCTTGAACTCGTTCAGGCAGTATTCTCCAAAGCCGGCATGATCCGTCGTAAATGCGATGGACATGTACGATGCAGCTTCTATCGGAGTATACCCGAAAGGCTCATATTTAGAAAGGAAAAAGCCTGCGGTGGCCAGCGACAAAACCTGGTAGTATGTAAGGTTAAGCAGTTCGTCGCCGACTGCAAGGTATTTCGGGTAGAATATTACCTTGACGTGGTTTGAAGTGCTGTTATCCAGACCGTTTTCTCTCAGTCTGTTTATTATTGCGTCTGTGTTCTCGGGATACGAGAGTATAAAGGGACAGACAGGGGGGTTTATCGGCTTTGGCCTCCTCAGCTGAGTCGTAAGCCTTCTGGAATCGTTTAGTATCTTGCTGTAGGCTTTATCGACTGATGTGCCCTTCAAGTCTATAGACTCCGATACGGCGTTGTCGAAATTTTTCACGTCCTCATCCAGAGCGGACTTTATGCTTATGTAAGTAAGATAGTTAGCAACAACCTCATTTTTTACGCCTATCGTTCCAGTCGGTACTGCTATGAGAGCGAAGACGTATTTATCATCTTTGAGCATTTTGTCAAGTTTTCCTAGCGAGTCTATAAACAGGTCGAAACCCTTGTCAAGAAATTCATACCTTCCGCTGGTTATGAATATAGGCACGTTGCTTGAGTTGAAATCGTAATACGGCAAAAAATAGGAATTTATGAAGTTCTTGAATTTTTTAAGAGAGTCGTAGCGCATGGATTCAAGTTCATTGTGGGTCGGCATGTTCTTCGTGTCTATCCCGTTTATCGTTATTGCGTCTGGCTTCTTGCCAAGTATCGTTGTAGCTTCCTTTGCGACTATGCTGCTTACAGCCGTGAACATCGTCGCATTGAATGCTCCCGCTTTCTCCGTGAAGTGCTTGGCTGCGACGCCGTAGTCGTATGGCATAGAAGCCGTTATCGATGTATTGGCGCCGACGAAATTTAGAGTGTCCCCGCCAGAATATGATATGGCTCTGCCCAGGACTGTGGCATGTATTGTAAATGTAGTCGGTATCTTGACGTCTTTTGATTTTATGTAAAGAACCGCTCCCGCCGAAAGCCATTCATGAACCTGTGCCACCATTTTCATGTTAATGTGTTTCGATATCGCTTCCAACACAGCACCGGCTGCATACGACCACGCAATCGGCTCGTTATAATCACCGGGAGAATTCAGCGAATCAATCTTGAATTTGTCCCAAAACTCCTTCTTTATCTCGTTTACGTGTCTATTCTCGAAGTCTTTTGAGTCTATAAGAAGCAGGTTTACGTCGTTTGCGGAGGCCCACCTCCCGAAGTACAGCTTTATCCCGTCGAGTTTTATGTCGGATAGCGCGTCTTTTATGAACTTTGGCGGCGGAGACTCGACAAACTCTACCGCTGCCTGTGAAGGATTATAAAAGCCTATGGCCAAGTAATTATCCCCGAATGCGGCTTTGACATAAGCAGATTTAGACGTCAGGACGGTCCATATGCCGCCGACTTTGTTCCCTGCCTCAAATGAAACCTCGGCGAGAAAATATTCCTCATTCATTTTAGTTTATTGCGACCGTTATATTAATACCTTCTGAAAATCCGGAAGAAAGTATTTATTTTACATATTATAATAAGGTGAGTGGTAGAAAAGTTAATAATAATAGGTTCTGGGCCAGCGGGTTATACTGCCGCTATATACGGCATCCGCGATGGATTGAATCCTCTTTTAATACGGGGATTTGAAGTAGGCGGCCAGCTGATGCTTACTTCTGCCGTAGAAAACTTCCCAGGGTTCTCCTCAATCCTCGGTCCGGATCTTATGGACGCGATGGCAAAACACGTTGATTCACTCAACGTCCGGAAAATCGATAAAAACGTAGAGAGAGTGGATTTGAGTTCGTACCCATACAAGGTTTTTACAGATGATCAGACTTTTGAGGCTTACTCCCTGATAATAGCCAGCGGGGCTTCGGCGAAATGGCTGGGGCTGGAAAATGAAAAAAGACTTATAGGCAAAGGGGTTTCCGGCTGTGCGACATGCGATGGGTTTTTCTTCAAAGGCAAGGATGTAGCAGTGATCGGAGGCGGTGACAGCGCAATGGAAGACGCAACCTACCTGAGCGGCCTGGCAAAAAGCGTGACAGTTATACACAGGCGCCATGAATTCAGGGCCAGCAAAATAATGCAGGACAGGCTTCTGGCGAACCCAAAAATAAAGGTAATCTGGGACAGCGTCGTAGTTGATATACTCGGAAAAGACAAAGTAGAGGGGATAAAGATAAAAAACAACGTAGACGGGAAGGAGACATCGATAAATCTGGACGGTGTCTTCATAGCGATAGGACACGAGCCAAATACGGCGATCGTCAAGGGCCAGCTTGATCTGGACAAAGAAGGCTACATAATAACAAAGGAATTCACAAAAACATCCAAACCGGGTGTTTTCGCTGTCGGCGACGTTCAGGACAGAAAGTACAAGCAGGCAGTTATAGCTGCAGGATGGGGAAGCATGGCAGCAATAGACGCAAGGAAATTCCTGATGGAAAAGAAACTTTTAGACTGATTCCAATCTTGCCCTGAAATCCTGTGAATATTTCTCCGGTTCTATCGTATTTACAAAAACGTTCTGTCCCAATTCGACACCGGCAAGCGTTGAAAGCCTCGGGTATATCTCAAAATGCATATGGAAATCTTCATTTTTCTTTAGCTCGTAAAATAGAATGTTATAGGAGTGTCCGCCGAAAATAGCTTTGTTTATTGATATTATCCTCTTGAATTCATCCAGCAGGTCTTCTCTCTCCTTTTGGCTTAACTCTATCAGCGAGCTCACGTGTCTTTTTGGTATTATTATGGATTCTGCAGTCATCCTGGATGCAAATGGAGCAAACGAGCTGAAAGAACCGTTCTCGTAAAGGCGCCTCGGCTCCTCTATTTTTATTGCGTCTTCATAGATGCAGGAGCCTTTTTTTAAGCGGTATGAAGAAGTTATCTTGGCCCGTCTCTTTATGTTTCCAATCATAATGGGCCAGGCCATAATCTGAGTGTGGGGGTGGCCTATACTTGCACCCGCATCCGCTCCGAAGTTCCTGAATATTTGGACGTACTTTATGTAGTTCCTTGAGTAAAGCTGCTCTTCTCGTTCTATCAGGACGCCAAGCCACTTATCCAGGTGTTTTATGTCCATATCTTCAAGCTTAAGATTGTGGTCAGGGCTTTCTATCACGACTTCGTTGTATCCATATCCGCTTATCGAAGACAAAAACCCGCTTTTTTTGTCGAGTGGCGTTTCCCCGTTAAGCTCCGGAAATTTGTTTTTTATGGTCATTATCTCCCATGGCTCGCCTACATGCATTATCTTCAGATTTTCTTCTATGTTCTGCGGCTCGAACGGGCATTTTGACAGGTCCTGGGCCCCCCTGTCTTCCTCAAGCTCATGCGGTCTTTGGCTTCTTCCGGGGACGATTATAGAGAAAAAACCTGTCCTGTAATCCCTGCGTATCTCGCTTCCGTCGTATTGTGCCATTCAATTAGGATTAGTAGTCATTATATTTAAATCATAGCCAAAAGAAGGATGATTTATTTGTGGAGGTCGATACTCGCCACTCCTAAAAAATTCCAGCTGCATACAGAAAACTTTAAATATAAGATAATAAGATATTATCTAAATACGCGTGTTAACAAGTATTAAAGCACGCTTTGATTTAAAGTGGAGGTGAAATATGGCAGAATCAGTTCAACCGATTTTTATCTTGCCTGAAGGCTATACCAGGACAAGCGGTAAAGACGCACAGAGGAACAACATAGCCGCAGCAAAGGCCGTAGCGAACGCCGTAAAGTCGACATTGGGCCCGAGAGGCATGGACAAGATGCTGGTAGACAATATAGGCGACATCACGATAACAAACGACGGCGTCACAGTACTTAAGAACATGGACGTGGAGAATCCTGCGGCTAAAATGATAGTCGAGGTGGCCAAAACACAGGAAGAGGAGGTCGGAGACGGCACAACCACTGCGGTAATAATCGCAGGCGAACTGCTGAAAAACGCGGAAAGTCTGCTAGATCAAAGCATCCATCCTACTCTCATAGCGAGAGGATACAAACTGGCAGCTGTAAAAGCCCAGGATATATTGGACAAAATCAAGCTAAAACTCGACGTGAGTGATAAAAAAGAGCTCAATAAAATAGTTAAAACCGCAATAATAGGCAAAAGCACGGGAGCGGATGAGCACATAATATCTCTTATAGTAGACGCCATACAGCACGTCAAATCGATGTCGGAGAAAGAAGGATACGTCGACCTGGACGACATAAAAGTCGAGAAGAAGGTCGGTGGCGGGATTACCGACTCCGAACTTATACAGGGAGTCATAATAGACAAGGAGAAAGTTCATCCCGACATGCCCGATTCCGTAAAAAACGCAAAGATTGCGCTTTTGAATGTCGCGCTCGAGATAGAAAAGACAAACATAGACGCCCAGATAAGGATAGAGAAACCAGAGCAGCTTCAGGCTTTCCTCAACGAAGAGGAGAAGATGCTGAAAGACATGGTCGATAAAATAACTAAATCCGGCGCAAATGTGGTCATAGTCCAGAAAGGGATTGACGATGCAGCGCAGCATTTCCTTTCGAAAGCAGGGATACTGGCGTTCAGAAGAGTATCAGAGAACGACATGAAAAAGATAGGCAAAGCGACTGGCGCAAAGGTAGTAGCGACCCTCGATGAGCTTTCTGGTGATTCTCTTGGACACGCTGGTCTTGTAAAGATCGAGAAGATGGCTGGTGAAAATCTCGCTATAATAGAGGACTGCAAGAATCCAAAAGCAGTTACGATACTTGTGAGGGGCGGGACAGAGCATGTGACCGCGGAGATACAGCGTGCGATAGATGACAGCCTGGGCGACCTCAAATCCGTAATCGAGGACAACGGGGCCATAGTCGCCGGCGGAGGCGCAACAGAACTTGAAGTTGCGAAAAATCTGCGCGATTATGCGGCCGAACTTGGCGGAAGGGAGCAGCTTGCCGTTAACGCTTTCGCGGACTCTTTGGAGATAGTCTCCAAGACGCTCGCGGAGAACGCTGGCATGGACCCTATAGATATTCTGGTCGAGCTAAGGGCTGAGCATCAGAAAGGAAAGAAATGGGCTGGCGTCAACCTGCTGGATGTGTACAAACCGAAAGTATCGGACATGTACACAGAGGGCGTTATCGAGCCATTAAGGACGAAAAAGCAGGCAATAAAAAGTGCGAGCGAAGTCGCTGTTATGATACTCAGGATAGACGATATCATAGCTGCCGGCAAGTCCGCGAATCAGTCCACACAGCCGCCTGGCGGAATGGGTGGATACGGAGAGTGAATTTATGTCGGAAAATGCAAGACCTTTGGATTTGTTGAATTCTTCCAAAGGTAAGACAGTGCTGGTCGAGCTTAAAAACGGCCACTCCATCAACGGCAAGCTTATTGCTTTTGATATACACGTCAATATAACGCTGGAGTCTGCGGAGGAAACAAACTCTGGCGAGGTTAGGAAGCTGGGAAATGTATTTGTGAGGGGTGACACGATAATCCTTATATCACCTAGTATATGAGTACAGCATCGATGGGGCTCCACAATAGGAAGACCCCACACGTCAAGTGTAGAAGGTGCGGTAAGAACTCTTATCTGAAAAGGAAGGGTTACTGTTCCCACTGCGGATATGGAAAAACCGCAAAGATGAGGACTTACGCCTGGCAGAGCAAGAAAGTCAACGGCAAGAGAATAAAGTGATTCTTTAGCATAAACATATATTTTTATTGCCTAGCCTACATAGATAATAATGGAAGGCCTGAAGATGAACCCTTGGGAGATGTCCGGGGAGATAAAAGAGCAGGATTACCCCAAACTTATAAAGGAGTTCGGGGCAAAAATTATCGATGACAAACTTCTCAATGAACTGAAAAAATTCACCGGAGAGCTGCACCCCTTTCTGACTACAAAGCTGTTTTTTGCCCACAGAGACTTGGACACAGTGCTGGATGATTATTCTAAAGGCAAGGAATTTTACCTTTATACCGGCAGAGGCCCTTCCGGCAAGATGCACCTCGGCCATCTGTTGCCGTTCATATTCACGAAGTGGCTGCAGGACAAATTTGACGTAGATTTGCTCATACAGATGACCGACGACGAAAAATACCTGGTGAGGGACATCCCGATGGAGGAAATCAGGAAAAACACGCATGAAAACATACTAGACATACTGAGCTTGGGATTCAAGAAAGAGAAGACCCACGTAATAATAGATTCGGAGCAGTCAAAGATACTCTACAACAACGCGATACTTTTTGCGAAAAGACTCACCGCGTCTACGGCAAAAGCAGTATTCGGTCTGAAAGACAGCGACAACGTGGGGAAATACTTCTTCACAAGCATGCAGGCCGTCCCGGCTTTTCTTCTGTCTGCGATAAAAGGAAGAAACATAAGGTGTCTCATACCCTATGGCATAGACCAGGACGACCATTTCAAGCTTGCAAGAGACATATTGCCGAAACTGGGCTACTACAAGCCGTCCGCAATAATATCCAAGCTTATGCCTTCCCTGCAGGGCAGCGGAAAGATGTCTTCTTCGGATCCCAACAGCTCGATATTCCTTGATGACAACGAGGAGACAGTCAGGAGAAAAATAAACAAGTACGCGTTTTCAGGCGGTCGCGACACGAAAGAGGAGCAGAGAAAACTTGGCGCCAATCCCGACATAGATTTCGCTTTCAACATGTACAGGTTTTTGGAGCCGGACCAGACAAAGGTCGATAAAGTCTACTCAGAATACAAGTCAGGCAGGATGCTAAGCGGCGAGATGAAAGCTTTATCCGCAGACGCAATAAACGCGTTTTTGTCGAAGCTAAGGTCAAGAAGAGAATCGATAAAAGACGATGTGGACTCGTATATGTTTGATGTTGATAGGTTCAAATAAGTGAAATCAATATGGCCAAAAAAAACGTTAAAAAAACCGGAAGCTTTTCCAAAGGAGACATCCTGAAATTCGAATTTGACGGGATGGAACTCAGCGGGGAATTTATAAAAAAAGGAGACGACCTGCTCATAATAAAACTTTCGTCCGGATATGACATAGCCGTACCGGAAAAGTCGTTCCGGCTGCTGAAAACAATAAAATCCGCTCAAAAAACCACTGAAAAAATAGTCCCCGAGAAAAGCGAAAAAGAACCGGACATAACGATAATAACAACAGGAGGTACGATCTCTTCAAAGATAGACTACGAGACCGGCGGAGTCTCCCCCACGGTCAGCTCCGACTATTATTTTGATCTCGCTCCAAAGATGTCAGAATACGGGAAAGTGGCCATAAAACCGATAATGAGCATACTATCCGAAAACATGCAGCCGTCTGACTGGATAAAAATAGCTTCAGAAGCGAAAAAAGCCATAGACCAGGGCTCGAAAGGCGTCATAATAACCATGGGCACAGACACCATGCACTACGCCGCATCTGCTCTGTCCTTCATGTTGAATCCGCTGTCCGTTCCTGTTGTATTTACCGGAGCACAGAGAAGCGTTGACCGCGGCTCTTCTGACGCATCCACCAATCTCCTGCTTTCTGCGATAACCGCCTCAAAATGGGATGGGGGAGAGGTCGTGATATGCATGCATGCGGGTTTAAACGACGATAGGAATTTCATACTCCGTGGCAATAAAGCAAGGAAGATGCACACTGAAAGAAGGGATGCTTTCAGGCCGATAAACACAAAGCCGCTTGCGGAAGTGTATCTTGACGGCTCCATAAAAAAAGCGCAGCCTTACAGGATAAAGTCGAATGAAACTTCGTTGGATACTAAGCTGGAAGAGAATGTCAAGCTCATAATATCGTATCCGTCTATGGGCGGCGACATAATAAATTATTACATAAAAAAAGGAGTGAAAGGCCTTGTAATCGCGGCCACCGGGTTCGGCAACCTGCCTCTGCAGGATAAAAGCGTATACGAAGCCATAACCCTGGCCAACAAGAAAAACATACCAATCGTCATAACCTCTCAAACAATCTACGGCGCCACGAACGAGTTTGTTTACAACACTTTAAGGGAATTGTCCAGGTTTGAGAACATCATCTATGTAGGAGACATGACTACAGAAGCCGCTTTTTCAAAGCTCATGTTCGTACTTGGCCATACGAAAAAGATCGGCGAAGTGAGGGAAATGATGCTTAAGAACATGGCTGGAGAGCTAAGCGTAAGAAACGAGGTGGATTCATTTTTACTATGAAGCTAAAATGCGGATTTGAATGGCACATCCAGCTCGATACTTCAAAGCTTTTCTGCCGCTGCATTCCATACATGCACGAGGAGGAAGGCGAAATAAGATTAAAGAGGTTATTCAAACCCTCGTTCGGGGAATCCGGTAAGGTCGACATAAGCGCGGAATTCGAAGGAAAGAAGACCAGAGAGATAGTATACAATGTATACCGCGATTCTGACTGCCTTGTCGATGTAGACGAAGAGCCTCCTCACCAGGTAGACAGCAAAGCCTTGGAGATATCGCTCGGCTTGTCCAATGCGCTCGGATCAAAAGTCCTGGAGAACATTATGTTCATGCGCAAGACGATAGTGGACGGATCAAACACAAGCGGCTTTCAAAGGACCGCGATAGTCGGCTTGGGCGGCGAGTTCGATTTTAAGGGCAAGAAGATATCAATCTCAACCGTCTCGCTGGAGGAGGACTCTGCCAGAAAAGAATCAGAAACAGGCAGCTCGACGACCTACAAACTTGACAGGCTTGGAATACCGCTTATAGAGGTAGCAACCGGCATTATAGAAACAGATGAGAATGAGGCCAAGGAAATAGCCCTGGCATTTGGAAGATTCACCCGGCTTTTCAAAGTAAGGCGCGGTCTCGGTACGATAAGACAAGATGTAAATCTATCGATAGAAGGCGGAAGCAGAGTCGAGTTAAAAGGCTTCCAGAACATACGCGAGATGGACAAAGCGATACTGAACGAAGCAAAAAGGCAGGCAAGCCTTGTTTCTTTGATAAAGGAAAAAGGATACCTGAAAGAAAACCTGAAAGACTCCGAAAGCAAAGACATATCCTCGTTGTTTGCGGACACAGGCTCAAATATCATAAGAAAAGCGCTTTCAGATGGAAAGAAAGTTACAGGAATAAACCTCAGCGGGTTTAAAGGAGTCCTTGGGACCCAGATATCAGAAGGCAAGAGATTCGGCACAGAGGTATCCGACTATCTTAAGATAAAGTCGGGCAATGGCATAATCCACTCGGATGAACTTCCGAATTACGGGATAACCGATTCTGACGTCCAAAAGATATGCGAGACTCTAAGCTGCAGAAGCGGGGACGCTTTCGTCCTCTGCATACACGAAAAAGGCGAGGAAAAGATGGTTTTTGAGCAGATAACCGATAGAATCGGCAGCCTTCTGACGTCTGTGCCATCGGAAGTAAGACTGGTAAAGGACGATAACTCGACTTCTTTCCTCAGGCCGCTCGGGGGCAAGAACAGGATGTACATAGAGACCGACCTTCCGATACTGAAAGTGGACCAGTCTGTTCTAAAAAAAGCCACAAAATACAAAAATCTAAGCGTAGAGTCGATAAAGGAAAAGTACGGGCTAAGCGAGGAGTACCTTGAGCAGCTCATAAATGCCAATAAACTGGACGAAGCAATAGAGGCCAGAGCAAAGTTTAAGCTAAACTTCAATGTAATAATCAGCGTAATGATAGAGGACGTAAACTACATCAGGCACAGGTTCAGAGTCGACATAAGCGAAAAGACGGTCGATGAGATACTCAGCTGCATCTCCAGCGAGAAAATAGCGAGGGAAGCATCGCGCAAGATAATGGAGGCGATTGCACTCAACAGGGCAGATAACGTAAACCAGGCAATAGAAAAGCTCAAGCTCAGGAAGATAAGCAGGAAAGCGCTTCAGGACGCCGTTATAAAGCTGATAAAAGAGAATAAGATTGAAAGATATGACACGCTCATTACAAATCTCAGGGATAGGCTTGGATTCTCATTCGACGTTAAAGATGCTTATGAGATCGCATCTAAAATGATCAAAAATGGATAAAATCCAGCTTTCCGGCGCTCTAAAGGATTTGATTCCCCTGAATGTCAATCCATTAAAACATGAATCTTACCAGACAGACGTAAATACCGCAACGGAAGCGCTTCTAACCATCGACTCGCTCTGCAGCTTCAGCGGCAGAAATGTCGCTGATATGGGGTGCGGAAACGGA